>NZ_JBSGET010000107.1:0-28899 GCF_053603035.1 Kitasatospora sp. NPDC004272
CGGCGAGCAGCTCCGCCAGCCGGGCGGCCGCCGCGTCCAGGGCCTCGGCCGGACGCTGCGGGCCGGTGACGGCCGCGGCCCGCAGCGGCAGGTCGTGGTCGGCCGCCGCCGCGGCGATCGCATCGGCCAGTTCGGGCGTGCGCCAGCGGTCGGCCGGGACCGTGCGGGCCAGGTCCAGGCGGGCCAGCCGGGCCGCGTTGTCCGGGCGGTCCACCCCGTCCGCCATCAGCACCTGCGGGGTGCCGGCCGCGAGCGCCCGGGCCAGCGTGCCGATGCCCCCGTGGTGCACCAGTGCCGCCGCGTGCGGCACCGCGCGGGCGAAGTCCAGCCCCGGCGACCAGCGGACGTTGTCCGGCAGCGCGTCCGGCAGCAGGTCGCGGTGCCGGACCACCAGCAGGGTCGGCAGGCCCGTCCGCGCGGCGGCCGCCAGCAGCGCCGGGTAGTAGTCGGCGGCCAGCATCCGCCCCGTCCCGCCGGTGGCCAGCACGGGACGGGTGCCGACCGGGAACAGGCCGTGGAACGGGTCTTCGAACGGACGGTCGGACGGGTCGGACGGGTCTGCCAGATCGGCGGACGGCCGGTCGGGCCGGTCGGCCGACAGGCGGTCTGCCAGGTCGACCGGCGGGCGGTCCGACGGGTCGGCGCAGGCGGCGGCCCGGGCGCCCAGGGCACGGGCCGAGGTGTCGGCGAGCGGGAAGCCGGTGAGCGCGACCCGGGCCGGGGCGCGGGTGCCGGCGGCGTCGAACCAGCCCGGCCACAGGCCGAGTTCGGCGTCCGACCCGGCGAACCAGGCCCGCCAGTCGGGTACTCCGGGTAGGCCGAGGCCCTCGCGGACCTCCTGCAGCCCGTCGGCCAGTTCGGCGCCGTACAGGTACGCGGCCACCGGCACCGCGAGCAACTGCGTCGGCGCGAGGGCCACCCAGGCGACGGGCGCGCCCAGCAGCTCGGCGGCGAACCGCACCGAGACCGCGGAGGTGTGCCGCCCGACCAGCACCGTCCCGCCCGGGACGTGCAGTTCGGCGAGGGCGCGGCACTCGGCCGCGATCTGCTCGAACAGGGCGTTGCGGCGGTAGAACCCGGCCCAGCCGGCCCGGTGCGGCGCGCTCCCCAGCAGCCCCGGCGTGTCCGCGAGCACGCTCTCGAACTCGGCCTCGCCGTCGATCGCCGCGAAGCCCAGACCGGCCTCCAGCGCGACCGACCGGTACGGCGCGTGGGTGAGCAGCACCGCCCGGTGGCCGGCCCGGACCAGCGCCGCACCGAGACCGACGAACGGCAGCACGTCGCCGTCGCTGCCATGGGTCACCAACAGGAACAGGGCCATCGGAGCGCTACGCCCCCTCGGCCAGCAGCGCCCGGATCTCCTCGTCGCTCAGGCCGTCCAATTCGGCCTCCAGCGATTCGAGTTCGGCGAGGTCGGCAGATTCGACCAGGGACTGTTCGACGGCGGCGGCGGCCCCGCTGAGGGTGAACCCCGCCGTGAACAGGCGGTCCAACGGCAGTTCCACCCCGTAGGCGTCCTGCACCCCCGCCAGGAACCGGACCAGCGCGAGCGACGTCCCGCCCGCCTCGAAGAAGTCCACCTCGGGCCCGGCGGGCGCCACCCCCACGGCCTCCGTCCACAGCCGCGCCACGACCTCGCCGATCTCGCTCACCGGGCCACCCCCGCCCGGGTGCGGACGGCAGTTCCACGGCGAACAGGCAAGTCGTGCATGGCGGATCTCCCGAACGAGGGCAACCGGCGGGGTGGGGCCGGGCCGAAAAGGGATGGGGAGCCAGCAATGTGGGAGCGCTCCCACATCGGGCGCCGCCATTCCAGCAGCGGGTTTGAGCCCCTGTCAATGGATCGCGCGGCGAGAAACCACCCCGTGACCTGCGGTTTCCGCCATGCCCATGCCGCAAATGCCGCGACGGCCGGCCCGGACCGCCCGCTCGGTCGAGCGGCGCGAGCGCGGCGGTGGCCCGGTCGGCGACCGGGGACGCCACCGGCTCGTGCAGGTGCTCGCCCAGCGCGTGCCGGACGTCGGAGTCGCCCGGCGCGGCGAGGAACTCGCCGCCCGGGCCGTCCAGTTCGGCACTCCCCGCGACCGCGGCGTGCAGCAGGGCGAGGCCGGGCCACTCCTCGTCGACGTCCGCGACGGCGGCGGCCGACAGCGCGTCCCGGGCCCCGGCGGACGCCTCCCGCCCGGGCGCGGACAACTGCGGCAGGGCGTCCTCCGGCAACACCTGCACGGCGGACGGATCGAGCCGGGCCGCCGTCAGCCGGCGCCTCCCGGGCCGCCGCCCGCCTCTCCTGCCGGCGCAGCGCGGCGGAGCGGGCGCAGCGGGCGTCGATCACGGACGGATCGAGGGCGATCGCGGCTTCGAGGTCGGCGACAGCCGCCTCCGGCCGTCCGGCCCGGCGGTGCACCTCGGCGCGGTCGAACCGCAGCCAGGGGGAGGCGGGGTCGAGGGCGAGTGCGGCGGTGAAGTCGGCGACGGCCTGATCCGGGCGTCCGGCTTGGCGGTGGGTCTTGCCGCGTTCGTGCAGGACCCAGTGGGAGGCGGGGTCGGGGCTCGCCTCGGGGTGCGGGTCCCGGGCGAGGTTGTCGGCGAACGGGGCGGGCCGGGCCCGGCGCCCGGCGCCCGATGGGCCGGGAGCCGGTGCGGTGGTGCGGGGCCTCCGCGCGGGACATCCGGCTCGGAGCGCCGGTCGTCGCGCCCCCCGCGGCCGGCGTGCCGACCGGCCGGGGGCTGGCGTCACCGCCCGTGCGGGGGTGCTGACGGCCTCATTCCGAGAAGGGCTCGGTCTCCTTGAGGAAGCCGCGGACGGCGAGGAACTGGCTGAGCGAGTCGCGGTGGGTGTCGCAGGCGAGCCAGGTCTTGCGGCGGTCGGGGGTGTGGAGCTTGGGGTTGTTCCACAGCAGGGACCAGGCGGCGAGGTCGCGGCAGCCCTTGGCGGAGCACTTCGGGGGGCCGTCGGGGCCGGGGTGGCCGGTGGGGGAGCCGAAGAGGGGGTGCGCGGTGTCCATGCGGTCGATCCTATGCCCGGGCATGACGACGCCGGGCAGCCACGGGGGGAGCTGCCCGGCGTCGGTCCGTCGCTCCGACGGGGGATGCGGAGCGCTTAGGAAGTATGGCACGGTCGGGGGGCGGTAGGTGGGGCTGTCCGGTGATTAATTTGAGGATCGTCTGAGCTTTCGGACGGTCATACCACCGCACTGACTGACAAATCGGGCGGCGGACTTGAGGGGCCCTCAGTCCTGCGGCCGCTTCTCGGCCCCCGCGCCGCCGCTCGCGCCGCCGCCCCCCGTCCCGCCGGGGCCCAGCATCAGCGGGGTGTCGGGGGCGAAGGCGAACGTCGACGGCAGGCCCGGGGCGCGCTCGCGGCCCGCGTTGGCGATCAGCACCGCGAAGTAGGGCAGCAGGATCCCGCCGGCCAGCGCGGCGAACGCGAGCCAGCGCTGGACGTCCCAGAGGATCACGGCGAGCAGGACGCACGCGGTGCGGATCAGCATCGAGATCACGTAGCGGCGCTGCCGCCCCCGGACGTCCTCGGTCAGGCTGCTGCGGGCCCCGGTGATCCGGAAGACCTGGCCGTCGTCCGTGTTCTTGGACATGTCGTCCCCATCCGTTCCTCGGGTCGGTTCGGCCCCTACGGTCGACCACCGTAACCCCGCTGACGCCGGCCGGACCCACCCGGGTCCGGCGCGGCGGCGCGGCGGTGCTCAGGGCAGCCGGCGCAGGTACTCGACCGGGACGGCGTCGGTCAGCCAGACGCCGTTCGCGGACACCCGGAACTCGTGCCCGGCCCGGTCCATCGCCGCCGCGTCGACCTCCAGGACGACGGGGCGGCCGTGCCGGGCGCCGACCTTGACGGCCGTCCCGGTGTCGGCGGAGAGGTGGACGTCCTGCCGGTTCATCGGGCGCAGGCCCTCGACCAGGACGTACTGCAGCGTCCGCTCGGCGGTGCCGTGGAAGAGCACGTCGGGCGGGGTGGCGGCGGGCAGGCCGAGGTCGACCTCGACGGTGTGGCCCTGGCTGGCGCGGATCGAGCGGCCGTCCTCGGAGTAGGCGAAGCGGCGCTTGTTGTTGGTGGCGACCACGTGGTCCAGCTCGGCGCGGGTCAGCCGGCGGCCGTGCCGGTCCAGCGCGGCGAGCAGGGCGTCGACCTCCACCCAGCCCGCCGGGTCCAGGGTGACCCCGATGGAGCCCGGGTCGTGCCGCAGGACGCGGGAGAGCGTCTTCGACGTCTTGACGGTGCGTTTCTCGTCCATCGGGGTCCCCCTGGGGGTACGGGTCGGTCAGGAGGCCTGACTGACCGAGCTCATGTTGAAGTCGGGCACCCGGACCGGCGGCATCGCCGCCCGGGTGAACCAGTCGCCCCACTCGCGGGGCAGGCAGCGTTCGGTGCGGCCCACCTCGGTGATCCGGCCGAGCAGGTCCACCGGGGACTCGTTGAAGCGGAAGTTGTTGACGGCGCCGACCACTTCGCCGTGCTCGACCAGGTAGACGCCGTCCCGGGTGAGGCCGGTGAGCAGCAGGGTGGCCGGGTCGACCTCGCGGATGTACCAGAGGCAGGTGAGCAGCAGGCCGCGCTCGGTGCGGGCGACCATCTCCTCCAGCGTCGGCGCGCCGGGGGCGGCGGTCTCCAGCACCAGGTTGTCGACCGGCGGGGTGAGCGGGAGGCCGGCCAGGCCGGCGGAGTGCCGGGTGGTCAGCAGGTTGGCCAGCCGGCCGTCGCGCAGCCAGTCGGTGGCGGCCAGCGGGGAGCCGTTGTCGAACACCGAGTCGTTCTCGCCGGAGGAGTGCGCCAGCACGAACGGCGCGGCCTGCAGGCCGGGCTCGGCCGGGTCGGAGCGCAGGGTCAGCGGCAGCGGGCTGAGCCGCTCGCCGATCCGGGTGCCCCCGCCGGTCCTGGAGAACACCGAGCGGCCCTCCACAGCGTCCCGGGCGCCGGCCGACCAGGACAGGTAGACCATCAGGTCGGCGACGGCCGAGGGCGGCAGCAGCGTCTCGTAGCGCCCGGCGGGCAGGTCGACCTTCTTGCGGCCCCAGCCGAGGCGCCGGGTCAGGTCGGTGTGCAGGGCGGTGACGTCGACGTCGGTGAAGTCCCGGGTCGCGGCGCCGGCCCAGGCCGAGCCGGACAGGTCGGCGGTCTTGGCGTTCAGCTCGACGGTGCCGGTGGGCTGGTCGTGGCGCAGCCGCAGGCCGGTGGAGCTGCCCAGGTAGGAGGTGGTGCGCTCGTGCCGGGCGAAGCCGTACAGCAGCTCGCCGCCCGCCCGGGCCCGGGCGAACGCCTCGCCGAGGGCCGGGGCGAAGTCGGCGAACACGCCGATGTCGGTGGTCTCGGGGGCCTCGGTGAAGCGCGGGTCGGCGGCCCGGCCCGCGATCAGCGGCTGGGCGTCCTCGGCGGGCCCGGCGGCCCTGGCGGCGGCCTCGGCGGCGCGCACCAGCCGCTCGACCTCGTCCAGCGTGACGGCCTCCTGGGCGACCACGCCGGAGGCGGTGCCGGTGGCGCCGTCCGCGGTGGCGACCACGGTGAGGCGGCGGCCGCGGGTGACGCCGTTGGTGGTCAGGCCGTTGCCGGCCCAGCGCAGGTTGGCGGTGGACTCCTCGTCGGCGATCACCACGCAGCCGTCGGCGCGGGAGAGTTCGAGGGCGCGTTCCACCAGCTCGTGGGGGTGCGTGAGGGACATCAGTGACCCGCCTCCTGCTGGGTGTTGAGCACGTTGACCTGGCGGAACAGCGCGGACGGGCAGCCGTGGCTGACCGCGGCGACCTGGCCCGGCTGGGCCTTGCCGCAATTGAAGGCCCCGCCGAGCACGTAGGTCTGCGGGCCGCCGACGGCGCTCATCGAGCCCCAGAAGTCGGTGGTAGTGGCCTGGTAGGCGAAGTCCTTGACCTGGCCCGCGAGTTCGCCGTTCCGGATGGCGTAGGCGCGCTGGCCGGTGAACTGGAAGTTGTACCTCTGCATGTCGATCGACCACGAACGGTCCCCGACGATGTACAGGCCGTTCTCCACCTGCGAGACCAGCCCGGAGGTGTCCGGCCCGTCGGCGGCCGGCTGGAGCGAGACGTTGGCCATCCGCTGCACCGGCACGTGCGCCGGGGAGTCCGCGTAGGCGCAGCCGTTCGAGCGCTCGAAGCCCTTCAACCGGGCCATCGGGCGGTCCAGTTGGTACCCGACCAGGACGCCGTCCCGGATCAGGTCCCAGGACTGGGTGGCCACGCCCTCGTCGTCGTAGCCGATGGTGGCCAGGCCGTGCTCGGCCGTCCGGTCGCCGGTGACGTGCATCAGCCCGGAGCCGTACCGCAGGCTGCCCAGCCGGTCGAAGGTGGCGAAGGAGGTGCCCGCGTAGGCGGCCTCGTAGCCCAGCGCGCGGTCCAGCTCGGTGGCGTGGCCGATCGACTCGTGGATGGTCAGCCACAGGTTGGACGGGTCGACCACCAGGTCGTAGCGGCCCGCGGCGACGCTCGGCGCCCGCATCTTCTCGGCCAGCAGCCCGGGCAGCTCGGCCAGTTCGGCCTCCCAGTCCCAGCCGACCCCGCGCAGGTACTCCCAGCCGCGGCCCGCGGGCGGCGCGATGGTGCGCATCGAGTCGAACGCGCCGGTGCGCTCGTCCACGCTGGTGGCCTCCAGCCAGGGGTGCAGGCGCACCCGCTGCTGGGTCGTCACCGTGCCCGCGGTGTCCGCGTAGAACTTGTTCTCCTGCACCGTCAGCACCGCGGCCGACACGTGCGACACGCCGTCGGCGGCCAGCAGCCGGGACGACCACTCGGCCAGCAGGCCGGTCTTCTCCGCGTCCGGCACGTCGAACGGGTTGACCTCGTACGCGGAGACCCACTCGGCGGCCGGGTACACCGGCTCCGGGGCCAGCTCCACCCGCTCGCCGGAGCCCGCCGCGCGGCTGATCCCGCCCGACAGTCGGGCCACCGCCACCGCCTGCTCGGCCACCGCCGCGGCCGCCCCCGGCGTCAGGTCGACCCCGGCCGCGAACCCCCAGGCGCCGTCCAGCAGGACCCGGACGGCGAAACCCAGCTGCACCGTGTCCGACGAGCCGGCCGGTCGGGCGTCCCGCAGCCGCCAGGACGCCGAACGGACCCGCTCCAGGCGGAAGTCGGCGTGCGACACCCCCAGCTGCCGGGCCCGGGACAGGGCCGCGTCCGCCAGCGGGCGCAACGGGTAGGAGAGGAACTGAGGGTCCAGCGCGGAGGGGGGCATCGGGCTCCCTGGGTCGAGGGTCGGGCGCGGCGGGCCGCCCCCGGCCGAGGGCGCACCCGCTCGCATCATCCCCGGCCGCAGGGCGTACGGCCAGCCAATATTCGCCGCGCCGCGCTGACGACCCGTCAGGCCCGGGTCAGACCAGGGACTCCCACCAGCCGTCCAGCTCCGGCGGGTTGGCCACCTCCACCCGCTGCCCCGGCCGCGGCACCGCCAGCGGCACGCCCTGCGCCTTCGCCTCCGCCAGCAGCCGCTCCACCGGCTCCGCCCACGGGTGCGGCGCCAGGTTGAAGGTGCACCAGTGGATCGGCAGCAGCAGCCCGCCGCGCAGCTCCAGGTGCGCCCGCACCGCCTCCTCCGGGTTCAGGTGGATGTCCGCCCAGGCCGGGTCGTACGCGCCGATCGCCATCAGCGCCGCGTCGAACGGGCCGTGCTGCTCGCCGATCCGGGCGAAGCCCTCGAAGTAGCCGGAGTCCCCGGTGAAGAACACCTTGCGCTCCGGGCCCGCCACCACCCAGGAACCCCACAGCGTGGTGTTCCGGGCCAGGCTGCGGCCGGAGAAGTGGTGCGCGGCCGTCAGCGTCAGCGTCAGCTCGCCGAGCGTGCAGGTCTCGTCCCAGTCCAGCTCGATGATCCGGTGCTCCGGCACGCCCCAGCGGCGCAGGTGGCCGCCGATCCCCAGCGGCACCGCGAACGGTGCCGACTGCAGCTCGACCAGGCGGCGCACCGTCGCCATGTCCAGGTGGTCGTAGTGGTCGTGCGAGATCAGCACCGCGTCCACCTGCGGCAGCTCCGCCAGCTCCACCGGCACCGGGTGCAGCCGCTTGGGGCCGGTCAGCCGCGAGGGCGAGCAGCGGTCCGACCAGACCGGGTCCACCAGCACCCGGCAGCCGTCCAGCTCCAGCAGCGCCGAGGCGTGCCCGAACCAGGTCACCGCGACGCCCGCGGACGCCCCGCCGGAGACCTCGGGCACCGCCAGCGGCACCGGGGCGGTCGGCACCCGGCCCTCCTTCTCGAACAGCATCCGGCGCAGCGTCGCCCCGTCGGGCCGGCCCGGCGTCCCGGCCGCCAGCTCGGACGGCGCGTTGTGGAACACCCCGTCGCGGTACTGCGGGGACGCCCGCACCCGCAGGTCCGACGCGTCCGGCCGCCGCCCGAACTGGGCCGGCACCTCGCGCAGCGCCCACGCCGCCGCACCCGCCAGGGCCAGCGCCGCCAGCACCGCCAGCCTGCGGCGGCCAGTCCGGCCAGGGTCTGCACCACTCATCGCGCCCGCTCCGATCGGTTCGCATCGCGTCGGCGCCCCGGTCCCTCCGGAGCACCCTCGGGGCAACGCCCGCCACCGGCCCGGCGTTCCCCCGCCCCCTCGATCCCCGTTGTGGGGATACGACAGTTCTCACCGGGCGCCCCTGTGGGAGGCGGCTTCGCCCGAGCTCGCACCCTACCGATAGCGTCGCAGGTGGGCTGCGCGCAGCCGCGCACGCACATCGGACGCACGTCGAGAGAATGAGGTGGACCCTTGAGCCGCTCGGTACTGGTCACCGGAGGCAACCGGGGCATCGGCCTGGCCATCGCCCAGAGCTTCGCCGAGGCGGGCGACAAGGTCGCGATCACCAGCCGCAACGGCGAGGTCCCGGCGGAGCTCGCCAAGTACGACGTCCTCGCGGTCCGCGCCGACATCACCGACGCCGCGCAGGTCGACGCCGCCTTCACCGAGGTCGAGGCCGCCCACGGCCCGGTCGAGGTGCTGGTCGCCAACGCCGGCATCACCAAGGACACCCTGCTGCTGCGCATGTCCGAGGAGGACTTCACCTCCGTCCTGGACACCAACCTCACCGGCACCTTCCGGGTCGTCAAGCGCGCCGCGGCGAAGATGCTGCGCGCCCGCAAGGGCCGGGTCGTGCTGATCTCCTCCGTGGTCGGCCTCAGCGGCTCCGCCGGGCAGGTCAACTACGCCGCCTCCAAGGCCGGCCTGGTCGGCTTCGCCCGCTCCCTCGCCCGCGAACTCGGCTCGCGCAACATCACCGTCAACGTGGTGGCGCCCGGCTTCGTCGACACCGACATGACCGCCGTGCTCAGCGAGGAGCGACGCAAGGAGATCGTCTCCGGCGTCCCGCTGGGCCGCTACGCCGCCCCCGCCGAGATCGCCTCGGCCGTGCGGTTCCTGGCCTCCGACGAGGCCGCGTACATCTCCGGAGCCGTCATTCCCGTCGACGGCGGATTGGGCATGGGTCACTGAACCATGACTGGAATTCTCGAAGGCAAGCGCATCCTGATCACCGGCGTGCTGATGGAGTCCTCCATCGCCTTCCACACCGCGAGGCTCGCGCAGGAGCAGGGCGCCGAGATCATCCTCACCGCCTTCCCCCGGCCCAGCCTCACCGAGCGCATCGCCAAGAAGCTCCCCGCGCCCGCCAAGGTCCTGGAGCTCGACGTCTCCAGCGCCGAGCAGCTGGCCGGCATCGCCGACCAGGTCCGCGAGCACCTGCCCACCCTCGACGGCATCGTCCACTCGATCGGCTTCGCGCCGCAGGACGCCCTCGGCGGCAACTTCCTCGACACCCCGTGGGAGTCCGTCGCCACCGCGATGCACGTCTCCGCGTACTCCTTCAAGTCGCTCACCACGGCGCTGCTCCCGCTCATGCAGGACGGCGGCTCGGTGGTCGGCCTGACCTTCGACGCGCAGTTCGCCTGGCCGCAGTACGACTGGATGGGCCCGGCGAAGGCCGCCCTGGAGTCGACCAACCGCTACCTGGCCCGCTACCTCGGCTCGCGCGACATCCGCTGCAACCTGGTCTCGGCCGGCCCGATCGGCTCGATGGCCGCGAAGTCCATCCCCGGCTTTCCGGACCTCGCCTCCACCTGGGACACCCGCTCCCCGCTCAAGTGGAACCTCAGCGACCCGGAGCCGGCCGGCCGCGGCGTCGTCGCGCTGCTGAGCGACTGGTTCCCGAAGACCACCGGCGAGATCGTCCACGTGGACGGCGGGCTGCACGCGATCGGCGCCTGAGCGCAAGCGCTCCGCTCCGGGCGCGGCCGTTTCCTCCTCCTGGGGGGCGGCCGCGCCTTTCGCATTCGGGGCTCACGAGAGCGTATTCAGGGGCTCGGGGAACGGCGAGCCCATGTCTGCTGCGGGTTCACTGCCGGAGCGCGCATCGGCTTCCGGTCCTGTCCGAGGCACGCAGCAGCACGAACACTCCGACGGGTTCCGGCCACCAGCAGCACGGGCTCGCCGTTCCCCGAGCCCCTGGTGGTCGCTCCCCGCTCAGGGGTTCTTCTTGCAGAAGCCGATGGCGCGGCCCGCCTCCTCGGCGGCCTTCTCGGGGTCGCCGTCGCGGATCGCGGTGAGGATCGCGGCGTGCGGGACCCAGCGGTGGGGGAGCAGGTCGGGGCCGACGTCGTGGCGGAGGTGGGCGCGCAGGACTTCGCCGAGGTCGGCGTAGAGGGCGGCCAGCACGTCGTTGTGGGCGGCGGCGACCACGGCCTGGTGGAAGGCGGCGTCGGCCTGGACGAAGTCCTCCGGGTCGCCGGCGTGCCAGGCCGCGTCGCGGCGTTCCAGGGCGGCGTCGAGGAGTTCGAGGTCGCGCGGGGTGCGGCGGAGGGCCGCGAAGCCGGCGGCGGAGGTCTCCAGGGTGGAGCGCAGTTCGGCGACCTGGTCCTGGTCGGCGTCGGCGAAGCGGCGGTGCATGACGCCCGCCAGCTCGCTGGTGGCGAGGACGTAGGTGCCGGAGCCCTGGCGGATGTCGAGCAGCCCGTTGTGGGCGAGGGCCCGGACGGCCTCGCGGACGGTGTTGCGGGCGACGCCGAGCTGGTCGACGAGCTCCGCTTCGGTGGGGATGCGGGATCCCACCGGCCACTCGCCGGAGGTGATCTGGGCCCGGAGCTGGGCGATCACCTGGTCGGAGAGCGGGGTGCGGCGAGTGGTCGACAGCGCCAAGGCGGTGCTCCTTCTGTGGTCTACGTCATCAGGATACCGGGGTGCCGTAAGTCATCCCATGATTCTATGATTACGCCATGTCTACCGCAGCAGACCCCTCCGCCACCGAGAGCGAGAGCCGCCCGCCAGCCACTCCGTCCACCGCTCCCGCCGCGCCGGCGGCCGCTCCCGCCGCCCGGAACGCCGCCGCCGTCCTGCTCGCCGTCGCGGTGGCCGCCGCCGCGGTGAACCTGCGCCCCGTGGTGACCAGCCTCGGCGCGCTGCTCGACCCGGTCCGCGACGGGCTGGGGATGAGCGCCACGACGGCCGGGCTGCTGGCCGCGGTGCCGCCGCTGTGCTTCGCGGCGCTGGGCGCCTGCGCGCCGGGCCTGGCCCGCCGGACGGGCCCGATCGCCGTGGTGACGGCCGCCATGGCGGCGATCGCGGCGGGCGTGCTGGCCCGCTCGTTCACCGGCTCCGCCGCGGTGTTCCTGCTGCTGACCGCGGTGGCGCTGGCCGGGGTGGCGCTGGCGAACGTGCTGATCCCGGTGGTGATCAAGCGGTACTTCCCGGACCGGGTCGCGCCGATGATCGGCCTGTACTCGATGGCGCTGTCGGTGGGCACCTCGCTGGCCGCCGCCACCACCGTCCCGCTGACGGACGCGATGGGCGGCAGCTGGCGGCTCGGCCTGGGCGTCTGGGGCCTGCTCGCGGTGGCCGCCCTGGCGGTCTGGCTGGTGGTGCTGTTCGCCCGCCGGGAGCGGCCCGGCGCGGCCGCGCCGGCCCCGGCGCCCGTCCAGGCGAAGCTGCCGATCCTGCGCAGCCGCACCGCGTGGGCGCTGGCCGCGTTCTTCGGCCTGCAGTCCACCAGCGCGTACGGCGCGATGGGCTGGCTGCCGAAGATCTACCACGACGCCGGGGTCTCGGAGTCCGCGTCCGGCGTGCTGCTGGCCGTGGTGATGGCGGTCAGCGTGCCGGTCTCCTTCCTGCTGCCGAACCTGGCGGCCCGGCGCGGCGACCAGCGGCTGTACGTGGTGGTGCTGGGCCTGTGCGGGATCGCCGGCTTCCTCGGGCTGATGCTCGCGGCCGGCACCGTGCCGTGGCTGTGGGCGGTGCTGGTCGGCCTGTCGATGTGCGCGTTCCCGCTGGCGCTGACCATGCTCGGCCTGCGCGCCCGCACCCCGGGCGGGGTGGCCCAGCTGTCGGCGTTCGCGCAGAGCCTCGGCTACCTGATCTCCATCCCGGGCCCGATCCTGATGGGCGCGCTCTACCAGCGCACCGGCCAGTGGTACCTGCCGCTGGGCCTGCTCGCGCTGCTGCTGGTGCCGCAGATGCTGGTCGGCCTGCGCGCGGCCAGGGCCCGGCACATCGAGGACGAGGCGGTCGGTTAGGCTCGGCGGCATGCCAGTACTGGACCCCGACCCGCAGGGCGGGCAGAAGAAGCTGCTGCAGATGCTCGGCCTGATCGCCGCCATCGTGGTCGTCATCGGGATCGTCGCGACCGTCGCGAACGCGATGGGCTGAACCGCTCGCCGGTGCGGGTTCCGGGCAGCTGCCACCCCTGCGGGTGGCAGCTGCCCGGACCACGCGACCGGGCGGCGGTTTTCTGCGAAGCTCTAGGGGTATGAGCGCCGACACCCCCCGTAGGATCATCGTCCTCCGCCACGCCCGGGCCGACTGGCCCAACCAGGTCAGCGACCACGACCGCCCGCTCGCCGACCGCGGCCGCGGCCAGGCCACCGACGCGGGCCGCTGGCTGGCGGACTCCGGGGTCAACCCCGACCACGTGCTGTGCTCCACCGCGCTGCGGACCAGGGAGACCTGGAAGCTGGTCGCCCACGAGCTGCCCAAGCGGGCCCGGAAGACGGTCTACGAGGACCGGGTGTACGAGGCCCAGCCCGGCCGGCTGATCGAGGTCATCCAGGAGACCCCCGAGGAGCACGCCGACCTGCTGCTGGTCGGCCACAACCCCGGCGTGCTCGGCCTCACCCAGGTGCTGGCCGGCGACGAGGGCGACACCGAGGCGCTCAACCGGCTGCGCCTGAACGGCTTCCCGCCCGCGGCGGTGGCGGTGCTCAGCTTCGCGGGCCCGTGGAAGCTGGTGGAGCCCGGGGTGGCCCGGCTCGACTCGTACTTCATGCCGCAGGACTGAGCGCTGCCCGGCCCGCCCCGGGCCGGGCGGCAACGGCGAGGGGGCGGGGTCCGCACGCGGACCCCGCCCCCTCGCCGTGCGCGCGGGTCAGTCCCCGGTGGGCGCGCCGTCGAGCTCGTCGGCGGCCTCGACCTCCTCGCGGGTCACCCCGAGCAGGTACAGCACGGTGTCCAGGAACGGCACGTTCACGGCGGTGTCGGCCTGCTCGCGGACCACCGGCTTGGCGTTGAACGCGACGCCGAGACCGGCCGCGTTCAACATGTCGAGGTCGTTGGCGCCGTCGCCGATCGCCACCGTCTGCTCCAGCGGCACCCCGGCCCGCTCGGCGAAGCGGGCCAGCCAGCGCGCCTTGCCCGCCCGGTCGACGATCTCGCCGGTGACCCGGCCGGTGAACTTCCCGTCCTCGATCTCCAGCGTGTTGGCGGCCGCGAAGTCCAGGCCCAGGCGCTCCACCAGGTGGTCGGTGACCTGGGTGAACCCGCCGGAGACGATCGCCACCTGGTAGCCGAGCCGCTTCAGGGTGCGGATCAGCGTCCGGGCGCCCGGGGTCAGCCGGACCTCGGAGCGGACCTTCTCGGTGATCCCCGCGTCCAGCCCGGCCAGCAGCGCCACCCGGGCGCGCAGCGACTCGGCGAAGTCCAGCTCGCCGCGCATCGCCTGCTCGGTCACCGCGGCGACCTGCTCCTCGCAGCCCGCGTGGGCCGCGAACAGCTCGATCACCTCGTCCTGGATCAGGGTGGAGTCCACGTCCATCACGATCAGGCGCTTGGCCCGCCGGTGCAGGCCCGCCCGGACCACCGCGATGTCCACCCGCTGGGCCGCGGCCTCCGCCGCCAGCACCCCGCGCAGCTCCTCGGTGGGCACCCCCGAGATGGTCAACTCCACCGCCGTCACCGGGTACTTGGCGAGCCGGAAGACCCGGTCGATGTTGCCGCCGGCCTCCGAGACCCGGGTCGACAGCGCCGCCACCGCGGCCGCCGTCAGCGGGTTCCCGAGCACCGTCACGTGCGAACGGCCCTCGCCGCGCGAACGGTTGTCGCCGGTGCCGGAGATGACCTCGGCCTGGAGCTTGTGCTCCTCCGCCCAGCGGTGCACCGTCACCCGCAGCGCGCCCTCCGCGCCCGGCGCCGCCGGGGGAGTGACCAGCGCGCACAGCGTTATCCGGCCACGGGTGACCACCTGCTCGATGTCGATCACCTCGACGCCGAAGCCGGCCAGCCGGTCGAACAGGCCGGCTGTGATCCCGGGGCGGTCCTTGCCGAACACCTTGACCAGCAGCGTGCGCTCGGCGTCGGTGCTCACGGGCGGCGCGGCGGAAAGGGCCTGAGCGGCCTGATCGGTTGCGTTCATGGTGACCCCCACGCTACCCGGCCCGGCACCGCCCCGACCGCAGGCGTCCGCGAGGTGGGACACCCGCCGCAACGCCCGCCGGAACGTCCCGCCGCCGCCCCGGGCCGGTCGCCGGGCGGTCACAGAACGGCAGCCCGACTTCCGAGTACACCGGGGGGGCTGGAATGATCCTCCTGTCAGATGCAACATCCTGGGGGACCGGAGATCGGGGCGGGCGGAGAGTTGCCGCAACTCGTACTTGAAATCGACGGCCGGCAGCGGGTACTCGAACCCGGCCGCGCCTACACCATCGGCCGTGACCCGGCCTCGGACTTTCCGTTCGACGACGCCCGGGTCTCCTGGCGGCACGCCGGCCTGAGCTTCGACGGCGCGAGCTGGCAGCTCGCCGACCACGGCTCCACCAACGGCACCTTCGTCGCCGGGGCCCGGGTCGCCCAGACCGCGCTCCACCCCGGCACCGTCGTGCACCTCGGCAACGGCCAGAACGGGCCCCGGCTCGCCTTCACGGCGCCCGCCGCGGCCCCCGCCCCGCAGGGCGGCATCCACGAGGCCGCCACCAGCCGGGCCCCCGGCCCGCAGCAGGACCAGGCCCCGTTCCAGCAGCCGCAGTTCGGGCCCGGCCCGGCCGCCGCCGCGGGCCACCGGCCGCCGCCGGTCGAGCAGCCGATCCCGCAGGGCTGGGACGCGCCCACCCCGCGCCCCGGCTTCCCCCAGCAGCAGGCCGCCGCCCCCGTGCCGCAGCAGTTCCAGCCGCCGGTGCAGCAGCCGCCCGTGCCGCAGCAGTTCCAGCCGCCGGTGCAGCAGCCCCCGGTGCAGCAGCAGTTCCCGCCGCAGCAGCAGGCCGCCCCGGCCCCGGTCGGCGGCCTCGGCAACCCGACGATGATCCGCAGCCTGGCCGGCGGCCGCACCATCCGGATCGGCCGCGCGCTCGACAACGACATCGTGGTCTCCGACCTCCAGGTCTCCCGCCACCACGCCGAGCTGCGCCAGCTCCCGGACGGCCGCTGGGAGATCGTCGACCTCGGCAGCCACAACGGGATCTTCCTCAACGGCCAGCCCACCCGCCGGCAGCTGATGGGCCCGCAGGACCGGCTCACCGTCGGCCACTCCTCCTTCGTGCTGGTCGGCGACCAGCTCCAGGAGTACGTCGACAACGGCGCCGTCTCCTTCTCCGCCCACCACCTGACCGTCGAGGTCGACTTCAAGGGCGGCAAGAAGGTCCTGCTCAACGACGTCAGCTTCTCCGTCCCGGAGAAGTCCCTGGTCGCGGTGATCGGCCCGTCCGGCTCCGGCAAGTCCACCCTGCTGCGCGCCCTCACCGGCTACCGCCCCGCCGACCGCGGCGACGTGCTGTACGACGGCCGCAACCTGTACCGCCAGTTCGCCGAACTGCGCTCCCGGATCGGCCTCGTCCCGCAGTCCGAGATCCTGCACAAGGAACTCACCGTCCGCACCGCCCTCAAGTACGCGGCCCGGCTGCGCTTCCCCGGCGACACCGAGGCCGCCGAGCGCGAGCGCCGGATCGACGAGGTGCTGTACGAGCTGCGCCTGGACAAGCGCGCCGACAACCGGATCACCGCCCTCTCCGGCGGCCAGCAGAAGCGCGTCTCGGTCGCCCTGGAGCTGCTCACCAAGCCCTCGCTGATCTTCCTGGACGAGCCCACCTCCGGCCTCGACCCGGGCATGGACCGCGAGGTCATGCAGACCCTGCGCGGCCTCGCCGACGACGGCCGCACCGTCCTGGTCGTCACCCACTCGGTCGCCGAACTCGCGCTCTGCGACCGCCTGCTGGTGATGGCCCCCGGCGGCTCGGTGGCCTACTTCGGCCCGCCCGGCGAAGCCCTGCACTTCTTCGGCTACGAGACCTGGGCCGACGTCTTCCAGGCGTTCGAGAACTACCCGGACCACGACTGGGCCGGCCGCTACCGCAGCTCCGTCCACTACCAGCAGTACTCGGCCAACGTGGACGCCGTCGCCTCCCAGGTCCACCAGCCCAACGCGCTCAACCAGCTGCGCCCGCCCAAGCCGCAGAGCTGGGGCTCCCAGCTGTGGACGCTGATCCGCCGCTACCTGGCGGTGATCGCCTCCGACAAGGGCTTCATCGCGCTGTCCGTGATCCTGCCACTGGTCCTCGGCGCGGTCTCCGCGGTCATCCCCGACAAGTGCGGCCTGGCCGCCTGCGACACCGGGTCCCACCGCAACGACGCGGCCCGGCTGATCCTGATGGTCGTCGCGTTCTCCGCCTGCCTGGCCGGCTCGGCGAACTCGGTCCGCGAACTCATCAAGGAACGCGCGATCTACGAACGGGAACGCGCCACCGGCCTGTCCCGCTCGGCCTACCTGGCCTCGAAGTTCATCGTGCTCGGCGCGATCAGCTTCCTGCAGGGCGGGCTGATCTCCGCGATCGCCTTCAAGGTCCGCAAGCTCCCCGCCGAGGGCCTGGTCCTCAAGCACCTGCCCGCGGCCGAGATGTCCATCGGCGTGATCCTGCTCAGCTTCAC
The DNA here is from genome assembly GCF_053603035.1 of Kitasatospora sp. NPDC004272. NCBI lineage: Bacteria > Bacillati > Actinomycetota > Actinomycetes > Kitasatosporales > Streptomycetaceae > Kitasatospora > Kitasatospora sp. NPDC004272. The sequence continues at coordinate 17,121 of NZ_JBSGET010000107.1, forward strand.
CTCGATGATGGTCGGCCTGGCGATCTCCTCGCTGGTCAAGACCGCCGAGAAGACCATGCCCCTGCTGGTCATGTTCGCCATCGTCCAGATGGTCTTCACCGGCGCGATCTTCCAGCTCTTCGACAAGCCCGGCCTCGAACAGCTCGCCTGGCTGATGCCCGCCCGCTGGGGCGTCGCCGCCAGCGGCAACACCCTCGACCTGGCGCACACCTCCCCGGTCGTGATCGCCAAGCCGCCGGAGACCGCCCCGCTGGACTCCCTCTGGGACCACTCCGCGGGCATGATGTTCCTCAACTGGACCGCGATGATCCTCATCTCGGTCGGCCTGGGCCTCGCCATCCAGCGCTTTCAGAAGCGCCACGAGCCCGACGTCATGCAGAACGGCTGAGCGGGTTCCCGCAGGCCGGGGCCGGGAGCGACACCAGTCGCTCCCGGCCCCGGCCGTTTCCCGGCCGGGTGCGGGCCTCCCGTCCTAGGTCTCGCGCCCGAGGCGGCCGCCGTGATCACGGCGGTAGCCTCGGGCGCATGGACAGTCCCCGGTGCGACCCGTCGCTGCAGGCGATCGAAGCGGTCAGCGCGGCGGTGCTGGCGATGTCCCGGCCGCTGGAGGTGCGGGAGGTGCTGCGCCGGATCACCGCCTCCGCCCGGACCCTGCTGGGGGCCGAGTACGCCGCGCTCGGGCTGCCGGACGACCACGGCGGGTTCGCCCAGTTCGTGGTGGACGGGGTGAGCGACGAGCAGTGGCGGGCGATCGGCCCGCTGCCGCGCCAGCACGGGGTGCTGGCCTCGATGCTGCACGACCGCGAACCGACCCGGCTGGCGGACGTCCGCACCGCCCCCGCGTTCGGCGGCTGGCCGGACGCCCACCCGGACATGACCGACTTCCTCGGCATGCCGATCATGGACGAGGACGAGATCGCCGGCGCCCTGTTCCTCGCCAACAAGCCCGGCGGCTTCACCGAGCAGGACGAGGAACTGCTCCGGATCCTGGTCGCGCACGCCGCCCTCGCCCTCGGCAACGCCCGGCTCTACGAGCGCAGCCGCGAACTCACGCTGTCCGGCGAGCGCGCCCGGATCGCCCACGACCTGCACGACGCCGTCTCGCAGAAGCTCTTCTCGCTGCGGCTGACCGCCCGCGCCGCCGCCAAGCTGGTCGACCGGGACCCGGCCCGGGCCCGCGACAACCTGGCCGAGGTGGCCCGGCTCGCCGCCGAGGCGGCCGACGAACTGCGGGCCGTGGTGATCGAGTTGAGGCCCGCCGCACTGGAGGAGGACGGCCTGGTGGCCACCCTGGCCTCGCAGGTCCAGGTGCTGGACCGGGCGCACAGCGCCAAGGTCGCCTTCACCGCCGCCGGCGTCCGCGCGCTGCCCGCCGCCCAGGAGGCGGCCGTGCTGCGGGTCGCCCAGGAGGCGCTGCACAACGCGCTGCGGCACGCCGGGGCGGGCGGCGTCGAGGTCACCCTGACCGGCACCGCCGGCCGCGGCGTGCGGCTGACCGTCCGGGACGACGGCCGCGGCTTCGACCCCGAGTCGGTGCGCCGGGCCGGCCGCCACCTCGGACTGGTGTCGATGCGCGACCGGGCCGCCGCGGTGGGCGGCCGGCTGTCCCTGGAGTCCGCCCCGGGCCGGGGCACCCTGGTCGAGATGGAGGTTCCCGGTGCCTGACACCACGCCACCGATCCGCGTGCTGCTGGTGGACGACCACCAGGTGGTCCGGCGCGGCCTGCGCACCTTCCTGGAGGTGCAGGACGACATCGAGGTGGTCGGCGAGGCCGCCGACGGCGCCGAGGCCGTCGAGCAGGCCGACCGGCTCGCCCCCGACGTCGTCCTGATGGACCTCAAGATGCCCAAGGTGGACGGCATCGAGGCGCTGCGCCTGCTGCGCGAGCGCGGCAGCGCCGCCCGGGTGCTGATCGTCACCAGCTTCACCGAGCACCGCACCGTGGTCCCGGCGCTGCGGGCCGGCGCCGCGGGCTACGTGTACAAGGACGTCGACCCGGAGGCGCTGGCCGGGGCGATCCGCTCGGTGCACGCCGGACACGTCCTGCTGCAGCCCGAACTGGCCGCCGCGCTGCTCGCCGAGGACGTCCCGGCCCCGCCGCAGGGCCGCGGCGGCTCCCTCACCGACCGCGAGCGCGAGGTGCTCTCGCACATCGCCGACGGCCGCTCCAACCGGGAGATCGCCCGCACCCTGCACCTGTCGGAGAAGACGGTCAAGACGCACGTGTCGAACATCCTGATGAAACTGGACGTCGCCGACCGCACCCAGGCCGCCCTGTGGGCGGTCCGCAACCAGCCCTGAGCGGCCCGCCGCACCTGTTCGAGAAGTCGGTCAGGACGCACGTGCCCAACATCCCGGCGCCGCCGACCGCCGCCGGACGGCTCCCCGGGCCGTCCGCGACCGGGCCCGCCGCCCGCTAGTGCCGCCGCTCGTCCACCGCCGCGTTGTACGCCGCGACCTGGGCCCGCCGGGCGGTGCGGTCCAGCGGGGCCAGGGTCTCCCGCCGGGCGGCCATCTCGGAGGCGGAGACCGCCGCCCCGTGCCCGCCCGCGGCGATGTGCAGCAGCGCGGACACCTGCCGGGCCGACTCCAGCACCCGCACCGCGCGCTGCGGGTAGCCGGGTGCGAGCGGCTCGCGGTGGCCCCGCCGGCGGAAGGAGTCCAGGGCGCGCAGCGCCTCCGGTCCGGCCCCCGCCACGTCGAGCCGGACCAGCGCGGCGGTGGCCTGCCGCAGCCCGTCGGCGAGTTCGCGCTCGGCCTCGTCCAGCGAGGGCACGTCGGCGGGCGGCGCGTCGTTCACCGGCAGGCACTGCCACAGCACCCGCACGCCCTGGTCGCCCGCGGGCCCGTACACCTCGACCTCCGGCACCAGCCCGTACGGGACGCCGACCACCAGGACGGCCTCGCCGGCGCCCAGCGCCAGCGCGTTGAAGGAGGCCGGCCCGGTCAGCCCGAGCGGGTGCCCGGCCACCGGGAGGGCCAGCCGCAGGCCCTTCGCGCCCAGCGAGCGCAGCCGCCCGAGCGCCCAGGTGAGGCCCTGCAGCGAGTCGGGGGCCTCGCCGGGCAGGCCGGTCACCCGGTGGGCGTCGTCGGTGCCCTGGACGGCGGCGGCCGCGTCGTCGGGGGAGGCGGCCCCGGCCAGCAGCGCGTTGCCCCAGGCGGTGAGCCGCCCCGAACGGGGTTCTTGGTACGGATTGTCGGCAGGAGTGGCGAGCATCGGACCAGCCTACGGACAAGCGCGCCGGGCGGGTGGCGTAGGTTTGCCCTGACACATGGTGGACCGCACCCCGAGGACCGAACGCCCAGGTCCACGGACGGCCGGATTCTTGCATTTGGGGAAGGCGTAGGCATGAGCGACGTGCTGGAGCTGGTGGACGTTTCCGTGGTCCGGGAGGGGCGCGCGCTCGTCGATCACGTGTCCTGGACGGTCAAGGAGGGCGAGCGCTGGGTGGTGCTCGGCCCGAACGGTGCGGGCAAGACCACGCTGCTCCAGATCGCCGGCGCGTACCTGTTCCCGAGCTCGGGGGAGGCCGTGGTGCTCGGTGAGAAGCTCGACCAGGTCGACGTCTTCGAGCAGCGCGCCCGGATCGGCCTGGCCAGCGCCGCGATGTACGAGAAGCTGCCGGTCGGGCAGACCGTGCTGGAGACCGTCCTCACCGCCGCCTACGGGCAGACCGTGCACGGCAAGGAGACCTACGAGGACTCCGACGAGTCCCGCGCGCTGCTCCTGCTCGACCTGCTCGGCATGGCGAGCTTCACCGGCCGCAAGTTCGGCTCCCTCTCCGAGGGCGAGCGCAAGCGCACCCTGATCGCCCGCGCCCTGATGACCGACCCCGAGCTGCTGCTGCTCGACGAGCCCGCCGCGGGCCTCGACCTCGGCGGCCGCGAGGACCTGATCCGCCGGCTGGCCGCGCTCGCCCAGGACGACCACGCGCCGTCCATGGTGATGGTCACCCACCACGTGGAGGAGATCGTCCCCGGCATGACCCACGTGCTGATGATCCGCCAGGGCAAGGTGCTCGCGGCCGGTCCGATCGGGACCACCCTCACCGCCCGCAACCTCTCGCACTGCTTCGGCCTGCCGCTGACCCTGGAGCAGCGCGGCGACCGGTGGACCGCGCAGGGCTTCCCGCTCGGCTGAGCCCCGCCCGCCCGGACCCCGTCCGGTCGGATCCCGCCCGGCCCCGCGCGCCCCGTTCCGCGCGGCCGGATCGCGCCCCCGAGGCGAACGTCGGGAACCGGTCGCACACACGGCCGGTTTCCGCCGCCCCACCTGCGGGAAGCTACGCGGGGAGAGCCTCGACTTCCCTAGGATGGAGCCCGTGGACAGCTGGATCTGGTGGCTGCTGCTCGCCGTCGCGCTGGGCATACCGCTGGTGGTCACCGCGATGCCCGAGTTCGCCATGTTCGCGATCGGCGCCGGCGCGGCCGCACTGACGGCCGGTCTGGGCGGCGGCACCGTCCCGCAGTTCCTGGTGTTCGTCGCGGTGTCGGCGGCGCTGCTGGTGTTCGTGCGCCCGATCGCCTACCGCCAGCTCAAGAAGGGCCCGGGCTACCGCACGGGCGTGGAGGCGCTGACCGGCGCCACCGCAGTGGTACAGGAAACAGTCGACGGGGGAGAGGGCGGGCGGATCAAGCTGAACGGCGAGATCTGGTCGGCCCGCGCGCTCCACCCGGGTTCGGTGTTCGAGCCGGGGCAGCAGGTCGACGTCGTCGAAATCCAGGGCGCGACCGCCCTGGTCGTCTAGGGGAGAAGCGTTGGAACCCGTCCTCATCGTCTTGATCGTCCTGGTCGTGGTGGCCTTCATCGCCCTGATCAAGACGATCCAGGTGATCCCGCAGGCCAGCGCGGCCATCGTGGAGCGCTTCGGCCGCTACACCCGCACCCTGAGCGCCGGCCTGAACATCGTCGTCCCGTTCATCGACACCATCCGCAACCGGATCGACCTGCGCGAGCAGGTCGTCCCGTTCCCGCCGCAGCCCGTCATCACCTCGGACAACCTGGTCGTCAACATCGACACCGTCATCTACTACCAGGTGACCGACCCGCGCGCCGCGACCTACGAGGTGGCCAGCTACATCCAGGCCATCGAGCAGCTCACCGTCACCACCCTGCGCAACATCATCGGCTCGATGGACCTCGAATCCACCCTGACCTCCCGCGAGGTCATCAACGCCGGTCTGCGCGGCGTGCTGGACGAGGCCACCGGCCGCTGGGGCATCCGGGTCAACCGGGTCGAGCTGAAGGCGATCGAGCCGCCGACCTCCATCCAGGACTCGATGGAGAAGCAGATGCGCGCCGACCGTGACAAGCGCGCCGCGATCCTCACCGCCGAGGGCGCCCGGCAGGCCCAGATCCTGCGCGCCGAGGGCGAGAAGCAGGCCGCCGTGCTCCAGGCCGAGGGCGAGGCGCAGGCCGCCGTCCTGAAGGCCGACGGCGAGGCCGCCGCGATCCGCACCGTCTTCGAGGCCATCCACGAGGGCGACGCCGACCAGAAGCTGCTCGCCTACCAGTACCTGCAGACCCTGCCCGAGCTCGCCAAGGGCGACGCCAACAAGCTGTGGATCATCCCCAGCGAGGTCGGCGACGCGCTCAAGGGCCTCGGCGGCGCCTTCCAGGGCGCGGTCGGCGGCGGCGCGACCCCGGCGGCCCCCGCCGTCCAGCCGCCCGCCGCCCGGGTCCCGGTCGACCCGGCGACCGGCCCCCGCCCGGTGGACACCGAGAACAAGACCGCCCGCCCCCGGGTCGAGCCCACCCGCCAGTACCCCAAGATCGACGAGTAACCCCCGCGAGCCCCGTGCGGGCCCCGGCCGACCCCGCGTCGGCCGGGGCCCGCACCCGTTTCCGCTCCCGTTTCCGCACCCGTTTCCGCACCCGTTCCGCGACCCGCCGGGCCCGTCCGCACCGGCCCGCACCCGTTCCGCATGGCGGACCGCCCCTCGCCAAGCCGCGTGCCGCTCCGGCATGATCGTCCGGCGCATGACAGCAGCCAACGAGGGGGAAGCCGATGACACTGTGGGAGATGACCGCCGTCCTGCTGGCCGGGGTCGCCGCCGGAGCCATCAACACCATCGTCGGCTCCGGCACCCTGATCACCTTCCCGGTCCTGCTCGCCGTCGGCCTGCCCCCCGTCACCGCCAACGTCTCCAACTCGCTCGGCCTGGTCCCCGGCTCACTGGCCGGAGCCATCGGCTACCGCGCCGAACTCGCCGGACAGCGCCACCGCCTGCTGCGCTTCGGCACCGCCTCCCTCACCGGCGGACTCACCGGCGCCGTCCTGCTGGTCACCCTCCCCGGCAGCGCCTTCGAAGCGGTCGTCCCCGTCCTCATCCTCGCCGCCCTGGTCCTGGTCGTCCTGCAACCCCGGGTCGCCCGCGCGATGGCCGCCCGCCGCGCCGCCGGCACCTCCGCCCCCGCCACCGACGGCGGCTGGCTGCTGCTCGCCTGCATCGGGCTCACCGGCGTCTACGGCGGCTACTTCGGCGCCGCCCAGGGCGTCCTGCTGCTCGCCCTGATGGGCATGCTGCTCCCCGACGACCTCCAGACGATCAACGGGATCAAGAACGTCCTCGCGGTGATCGTCAACGGCGTCGCCGCGGTCTTCTTCCTGTTCACCGCCACCATCGACTGGACCGCCGCCCTGCTGATCGCCGCCGGCGCCACCCTCGGCGGCGTGCTCGGCGCCCGGATCGGCCGCCGGCTCCCGCCGATCGCGCTGCGCGCCCTGATCGTGGTGGTCGGCCTCGCCGCCGTCACCAAGCTGCTGTTCTTCTGACCCCGGGCACCCGGCGACGTAGGCTCGGCCGTGAGACCCGGAACCCGGACGGAGCCCGCCATGAGCCGCACCCGCCTCAACGAGGAACAGATCGCCAACGCCCTCGCCGACCTCCCGCAGTGGACCCGCACCGGCGAGGCGATCACCCGGACCGCCGAGACCGCGAGCTTCCCCACCGCCGTCAAGGTGGTCGACGCCGTCGCCGAACAGGCCGAGGCGCTCGACCACCACCCCGACATCGACATCCGCTGGCGCACCCTGACCTTCCTCCTCACCACCCACAGCGCGCACGGCCTGACCAGCCTCGACATCACGCTCGCCCACCTCATCGACCGCGCCCTCGACGACGCCGCCTGACCGCACCGCCCGCAACCCCCGCAAAGCCCCGGCAGAACCCGTTCCCGCGCCATGAGATGCTGGCTGCTTGCCAGACCGCAGTCGGGACGGACGGAACGCATGGCTCAGGAACCTCCCACGACCCCCGGGTACGACCAGCAGCCCTGGTACCCCCAGCCGCAGGGCTACCCCGAGCAACAGCAGGCGTACGGTCAGCAGCCCTTCCCGCAGCAGCAGCAGGGCTACCCGGACCAGCAGGCGTACGGCTATCCGCAGCAGGCGTACGCGGAGCCGCAGCAGCAGGGCTACGGCTACCCCGAGCAGCAGCAGGCGTACGGTCAGCAGCCCTTCCCGCAGCAGCAGCAGGGCTACCCGGACCAGCAGGCGTACGGCTACCCCCAGCAGCAGACCGGCTACCAGGACCAGGCCGCCCAGCAGCTCTACGCGCCCGCCGAGCCCGGCCCGAACCCGTTCGACGCCCCCGGCCCCTTCGACGCCTCGCAGCCGCAGTCCGCGCCGTACGAGGCGGCCGCCGCCCCGGCCGCCGAGGCCGGGCCCGTCACCGCCACCGACTACCCGCACACCAGCGCCGAGGACCCGTTCGCCCCCGGCGGTGACGGCGTGTCAGCGACCGCCGCCGGCAGCACCGGTGACGGCGGACCGGAGCGGGTGGCGGCCGCCCCGCGCGGGTTCGCCGCCAAGGCCCGCGCCGCGGTGCTCTCCGGCGAGGGCGCCCCCAGCCGCCGCGGGCTGGCGATCCGGGTCGGCGCGGGCGTCGCCGCCCTCGCCGTGCTGATCACCGCGGGCGTGCTCGCGGTGTCCGGCGAGGACGAGGACAAGCCCGCCGAGAAGGCCGCCCCGGGCGGCCCGCAGAACATCTCCGTCGCCCACGCCAAGTCCTGGACCGTCGCCGCCGACCCCGGCGCCGGCGGCGACCAGGGCACCGACGACACCCTGGTCGGCAGCTGGCTGCTGGCCGACGCCGTGGTCCGCGCCGACGGCACCGGCGTGCACGCCTACGGCCTCGCCGACGGCAAGCCCACCTGGACGCTCAAGGCCCCCGCCGACGGCGCCGTCCCCTGCGGCCTCTCCCCGGCCGTCAACGGCTCCGGCCTCGGCGCGGTGGTCTACCGCCCCGCCGCCGACCCGAAGAGCCCGTGCAGCACCGTCGCCGCCGTCGACACCAAGTCCGGCCAGGCGGTCTGGACGAAGACGCTCTCCGACACCAAGGACAGCTACGCCACCCACGTCTCCGTCACCGAGGACAAGGTGGTCGCGGTGGGCGAGGACAAGGCGTACGCCTGGGGCGTCGCCGACGGCGCCGAGGCGTGGCAGTACGGCGGCCAGGGCAAGTTCTGCCGGCTGTCCGGCAGCGCCGGGGCCTCCGTCGTGCTGCTGCACAGCCACTGCGCCGACTCCACCCCCGGCGACCAGGCCGTCGCGCTCAACGTCGGTGACGGCAAGGTCAAGTACTGGCGGGGCCTGAACAACCAGCCCACCACCGTCACCGTGCTCTCCGCCGAACCCGCCGTGGTGCTCACCACCGGCGCGAAGCCCGAGGACGAGCGGGTGTTCGCCTGGGGCGCGGAGGGCGACCCGGCGGTGGAGATCCCGACCGCGGTCGAGGGCGGCGGCCGCCTGGACGTCGACAACGGCGGCTTCGCCGCCGTCCCCGGCGTCTACTTCCAGGGCAGCAGCATGTTCGCCGCCGTCGTCCCCGGCGGGGGCGGCAGCCCCACCGCGATCGCCGCGTACGACCTCGGCACCGGCAAGCAGCAGTGGCGCACCCCCATCGCCGAGAAGGGCAAGGCCCACCCGGCGGGGGTGGACGCCGACGGCCTGCTGCTCTCCGTCGACGAGCGCGCCGACCAGCCCGCCCACCTCAGCCGCTTCGCGCTCTCCGACGGCAAGGAGACCCAGGGCGGCGCCTTCCCGCAGGGCACCGGCTCGCTGCTCTCGGCCGGCCGGGTGCACACCGCCACCGGGAAGCTGGTGGCCGTCCCCGAGCACGCCTCCCACTACAGCGCCGCCACCGCCTTCGCCAGCAAGGGCTGAGCGCCCCCGCCCCCGCCCCGCCCCGCGCGCACGCCGACGGGCCCGACCTGTCCCCTGATCAGGTCGGGCCCGTCGGCCGTTCACACGCCCGCGACCGCCTGCCGGTCCTCCGGCCGCTCCGGCAGCCAGGCCGCCAGCTCGCCCAGCTCACCGGCCCGCAGCCCGAGCGCGAGCATCAGCGTCGCCTCCGGCGTCGGCTCGAACGGACGCCGCAGCAACCGCATCCCGGCCTGTTCCGGCGTCCGGTCCGCCTTGTGCTGGTTGCACTCCGCGCAGGCCGCCACGGTGTTCAGCCAACTGTCCGCCCCACCACGGGACTTGGGGAACAGGTGGTCCACCGTGGTGCCCCGCCGCCCGCAGTACGCGCAGCGAAACTGGTCCCGCGCCAGCACCCCCCGCCGCGACCACGGCGCCCGTTGTCGGAACGGCACCCGCACGTACCTGGTCAGCCTGATCACCCGCGGCACCGGCAGCCGCACCCCCGAACCGCGCACCACCCGCAGCGGGTGCGCCTGCTCGACCACCGCCTTGTCCTGCAGGACCAGCACCACGGCACGGCGCAGCGGCACCGTGCTCAACGGTTCGTAGCTCGCGTTCAGGACAAGGGTGTTGCGCATAACGGGCCACCTCCGGCGCTCGCCCGCCGCACGGCGGTGGCACCACTGTGAACGCCCGCACCCCGCCGAACAACGGAATTTCCGCCCCCGCCCACCGACCTGCACCGGAACCCCGGGACCCCGAGCGCGTAGGCTCTACCCCGCTGGAACCGTCCAGGCGCCCCGCCCGCCCCCGGGCAACCGCGCCGGACCCCCGACCGAAGGAGACGCGGGACCGTGACCGACATCGTCGACGAGCTGCAGTGGCGCGGGCTGATCGCCCTGTCCACTGACGAGGACGCACTGCGCAAGGCGTTCGCGGACGGCCCGGTCACGTTCTATTGCGGCTTCGACCCGACCGCCCCCAGCCTGCACCTCGGCAACCTGGTCCAGATCCTCACCATGCGCCGCATCCAGCAGGCCGGGAACCTCCCGCTCGGCCTGGTCGGCGGCGCCACCGGCCTGATCGGCGACCCCAAGCCCACCGCCGAGCGCGTCCTCAACGACCCCGAGACGGTGGCCGGCTGGGTCGAGCGCCTGCGCGGCCAGGTCGCCCGCTTCCTCGACTTCGAGGGCGAGTACGCCGCCCGCATGGTCAACAACCTGGACTGGACGTCCGGCATGTCGGCCATCTCGCTGCTCCGCGACGTCGGCAAGTACTTCCGCGTCAACAACATGATCGCCAAGGAGGCGGTGGCCCGCCGCCTCAACTCCGACGCGGGCATCAGCTACACCGAGTTCAGCTACCAGATCCTCCAGGGCATGGACTTCCTGGAGCTGAACCGCCGCTACGACTGCACCCTGCAGACCGGCGGCAGCGACCAGTGGGGCAACCTCACCGCCGGCACCGACCTGATCCGCAAGGCCGAGGGCCGCTCCGTGCACGCCCTCGCCACCCCGCTGATCACCAAGGCCGACGGCACCAAGTTCGGCAAGACCGAGTCCGGCACCGTCTGGCTCGACCCCGAGCTCACCACCCCCTACGCCTTCTACCAGTTCTGGCTGAACGCCGACGACCGCGACGTCGCCAAGTTCCTGCGGATCTTCTCCTTCCGCAGCCGCGAGGAGATCGAGCAGCTCGAACGCGACACCGCCGAACGCCCCGCCGCCCGCCTCGCCCAGCGCGCCCTCGCCGAGGAACTCACCACCCTCGTCCACGGCGCCGACCAGTACGAGCGCGCCGTCGCCGCCTCCAAGGCCCTCTTCGGCCAGGGCGACCTCGCCGACCTCGAACCCGCCACCCTGGCCGCGGCCCTCGCCGAGGTCCCGAAGGCCACGGTCACCGAACTCGGCCAGATCGTCGACCTGCTGGTCGAATCCGGCCTGGCCCCCAGCCGCTCCGGTGCCCGCCGCACCATCAAGGAGGGCGGCGCCTACCTCAACAACGCGAAGGTCACCGACGAGGAAGCCGTCGCCACCGCCGACGACCTGCTGCACGGCCGCTGGCTCGTCCTCCGCCGCGGCAAGCGCAACCTCGCCGCCGTCGAACTCGCCGGCGCCTAACGACGCACGGAGCCGGCCGAACGCCCGTACCGGCTCCGCACAGGTCGTCAAGTGTCCTGAAACGGACCGGGCTTGACCTGCGAACACGGTGGACAGGGGCCGGATCCAGCCAGATCCGGCCCCGTCGTGTTTGACTCGCCCGCTCCGGTGACCTAACGTAGTCCGAGTCGCCTGAACCGGTTGGAACCGGGAGGCGGAACCCCCCAAACCCTGATGAGCGATTCGTCGCGCGTCCATTCGGATTCCGGATGGAAAAGCGGACCGAATAACTCTGGTAGAGTTCGGGAGCGCCGAAAGGCAAAAGCGAATCGGATCGAATGAAACTCCGGAAAACGGAGCGGAAAACGTCTGATAAGCTGGGAACACGAAAGAACGAAGTGCCCGGAGATGCGGTCGGAAGGCCGGTCGAAGGAAGCGTCCGTTCCTTGAGAACTCAACAGCGTGCCAAAAGTCAACGCCAGATATGTTGACATCCCCGGCCAGCCGGTATCGGTTGGTTGGAGATTCCTTTT
>NZ_JBSGET010000108.1:0-28491 GCF_053603035.1 Kitasatospora sp. NPDC004272
GGTGGCGGCCAGTCCGGCCGCCCCCACCAGCACCGCCCCCAGCGGCGCCCCGAGCAGGACCGCCGCCTGGCCGCCCGCCTGTCGGAGCGCCAGCGCCCGCGGCAACTGGGCGGGGGCCACCAGCAGGCGCGGCAGGGCGCCGCTCGCGGGCAGTTGGAAGGCGTCGACGGTGCCGATCAACAGGGCGAAGCCCAGCAGCGTCCACGCGGTGCTGCCCGCGGTGCGGTCGACCACGGCCAGCGCCAGGACGACGGCCAGCATCGCCCCGTCCCCGGCCAGCGCCGTCCGCCGGGCCCCGAACCGGTCGGCGACCGCCCCGCCGAACAGCAGCAGCACGGTGCGCGGCACGGTGACCGCGGTCAGCACCAGTCCGGCGGTCGTCCCGCCCAGTCCGGCGGCGGTCCAGCCGAGGGCGGTGGCGAGGGCGGCGTCCCCGACGGTGGAGGCACGGGTGCCCGCGAGCCACCAGAGGTACGTACGGGGCAGCGGGGCGGGAGCGGCGAGGGTGTTCACGGCGGCCGACGCTAGGGGCCTCGACCGGGTCGAGGGCAAGGCCGGCCCCGGCGTGCCGCCGGGGTGGGGACGGGGGGCGGCGGTGAGACTGGCGGGATGTGCCACTACTGCGGGTGCCGCGAGATTCCGCTGATCAAGGACTTCATCCGGGAGCACGAGGCGGCCACCGACCTGACCGGGGAGATCGCCCGGCTGCTGGCGGCGGGCGACCTGGCGGCGGCGGGGGCGCTGCTGCCGCCGCTGGCGGCCGAGTTGGCCTCGCACTGGCGGGGCAAGGAGGACGGGCTGTTCCGGGTGATGCGCGGGGATCCGGAGTTCGCGGCGTACATCGACGCGCTGGAGGCCGAGCACCGCGAACTGGCCGCGCTGCTCGCCACCGTGGACCTCGCCTCGCCGGCCGACCGGGCGGTGCTGCTCACCGCGTTCGAGGACCTGCACGAGCACATCGCCAAGGAGGAGGACGGCCTGTTCCCCGCCTCGCTGATCGCGCTGACCGCCGCCGACTGGAACGACTCGATGGCGGCCTGGCAGCGGGCCCACCCGGGGCGGCAGCCCTCCCAGCCGGGCTGAGCGGCCGGGCTGAGCGGCCGGGCCGGGGGCCGTCGCGGGGCGTCCGCCGGGTCACTCCAGCGGGTCGCGGACCACGCCGGGCAGGTGCAGCACCGCCTGCAGCGCGATGTACAACTCGGCGGAGTCCAGGCGGCGTTCGAAGGACCGGCCGGAGAGCTGCTCGATCCGGCGCAGCCGGTAGCGGATGGTGTTGGGGTGGCAGTACAGCAGCTTGGCGGCCTTGTCGGCGGAGCCGTCCACGGCGAACCAGGTGGACAGGGTGGTGAGCAGCTGTTCGCGCTGGCCGTCGGGGAGTTCCATGACGGGGCCGAGCACCTGGTTGCCGATCCGGGAGGCGGTGGAGGGGGCGGAGGCGACCAGCATCGGCAGCGGGTTGGCGTCGAACAGGGTGACCGTCTCGTCCGGGCGGGCCGAGCTGGCGAGGGCGACCTGGGCCAGGTGCAGGGCCTGCGGGGTCTGGTCGAGGCGGGTGTAGCAGGGGCTGACCCCGGCCCGGCGGACGGTCTGGCTGCGCAGGGTGTCGACCAGCAGGTCGATCGCGGCGGCGGCGCGCATCGAGACGATGCCGATGTGCGCGTCGGGGGTGAGCCGCCAGGCGGAGCCCATGTCGTGCTCGCGCAGGGTGGGTTCGATGTCGGGCAGGGCCTGCCGGGCGAGTCCGGGGGCGTGCGCGACGACCACCGCGAAGGTGCCGTCGTACGGGAGGGTGAGCATGTCGGCGGCCTCCAGGACGGAGCCGGGGTTGCCCATGCCGCCGCGCAGCACCACGTCGACCAGGGCGGAGCGCTCCTGGTCGCGGCGGACCATCAGCAGCGCGGTGGTCTCGTTGAAGGCGTTCATCATGGCGGTGGTGGACTCCTCGTTGAACCGCCAGACGTCGGTGGCCATCTGCACCAGCTCCGCGCTGGTGGCCAGGCCGTGGCGCAGCGACTCGGCGGCCATGGTCTCCCACAGGTGGGCGAAGCCGATCCGGAACGCGGACTGCACGGTGGCGACGGGGACGCCCTGTTCGGCGCGGAGCCGTCCGGTGCGGCGGGGGGCCTCCAGGCAGAGGTCGTCCTCGTGGGCGAGCCGGCGCAGGGTGAACTCGATGTTGCTGCGGACGGATTCGGCGAGGTCCCCGGCGGGCAGCGGTCCGGCGCTGCGGTAGACGGCCATGGTGTCGCGGATCCGGCGGACGGTCTCCTCGGTGAGCCCGGTGAGCCGGTCCAGCAGGTGGCCGGCCAGTCGCGCGGCCGAGTCGACCGGCGCCGCGGGGAGTCGGGTGCCCATGCGGCGAGCCTAGGCTCGCCGGAGGGGGCGTCCGGTCGGTGCGGGGGCGCGGGGCGGTCCGGGCACGCCGTGGGGGTGCCCGGACGGGCGGTGGCCGCACGGGCGTTCCACGGGTGAGGTGCCGGGCGGGTGTTGACGGTGCGTCGGGCCACCCGGGGGACCGTTTTGTCGCGGCCCACAGGCGGGGGCGGGGCGGGGCTGTTCGTCCGGACAGCGTTGGCGCCCGGTGGGGCCGGGGGTGCGCCGGGCGGCTCTAGTCTCCTGCTCAGACCGCTCCGGATCCGCCGGGCCGGACCGAGTGGAGAAGACGCCCGTGATGGAGAGCCCCGCCGAGCTGCGCCTGGACCTGGTGATGGATCTGCTGCTGTCGCCGGAGGAGGCATTCCCGGTCCCGGCGCGGCTGGTGTACTCCCCCGACGACCCGTACGCGGTGCACGTCGCCTTCCACGTCGACTCGGCGGCGCCGATCGGCTGGTTCTTCGCCCGGGACCTGCTGGCGCAGGGGCTGCTGCGGCCGACCGGGCTGGGGGACGTGCGGGTCTGGCCGGCGGTGGTGGACGGGCGGCGGATGGTCACCCTGGTGCTCTGCTCGCCGGAGGGGGACGCCTTCCTGCAGGCCCCGGCGGCCCGGGTGGCGGCCTGGGTGCGGCAGACGCTGCGCCTGGTGCCGCCGGGCGGGGAGGCCGAGCGGGCCCGGGTGGACCGGGCGCTGACGGCGGTGCTCGCGGCGGGCGGGGCGGCCGGTCCGGAGGTCCGGCCCACCCTCAACGACATGTGATGTTTCACCGGGCGCCCCCGGAGCGCCCCGGCCGGGCCCGCTGAGGGTCCGCGGCCCGCACCCGCGCGGACCCTCAGCGGGCCAGCCGGCCCAGCAGCGCGGAGGCGGCGGTGATCCCGGCCGCGGTGGACAGCGCGAGCACCCCGAAGTCCAGCGCGAGGTGGGACGGGGTGCCGATGAGCAGCCCGCGCAGCGCGTCCACCTGGTAGCTGAGCGGGTTGGCCCGGCTGACGGCCTGCAGCCAGCCCGGCATCAGGTCGACGGGGTACAGCGCGTTCGAGCCGAAGAACAGCGGCATGGTGATGGCCTGCCCGATGCCCATCAGCCGGTCCCGGGTCAGCACGATGCCCGCGATGGTCATCGACAGGCAGGAGAAGAACGCCGAGCCCAGCACCACCGCCACCGCCACGCCCAGCAGCCGCAGCGGGTTCGCGGTCATCCCGACGCCCAGCACGGCGGCCAGCAGCACCACCACGGCGGCCTGGACCACCGCCTTGACGCCCGCGGCGAACGCCTTGCCGGTGACCAGCGCGGCCCGCGGCGTCGGGGTGACCAGCAGCTTGGTGAGCACCCCGGAGTCCCGCTCCCAGATGATCATGATGCCGTAGAAGATCGCGATGAACATCGCGGACTGCGCGATGATGCCGGGCGCCAGGTAGTCCAGGTACGGGATGCCGCCGGTCGGGATCGCCTTCAGCCGGGTGAAGGTCTCGCCGAAGATCAGCAGCCAGAGCGCGGGCTGCACCGCCCGGGTGTACAGCTCGGTGCGGTCGTGCCGGAGCTTCTGCAGCTCGACGGTGCACATCGCGAGCACCCGGGCCGGGACCACCCGCCAGCCCGTGCGGGCCCTCGGCGGGACCAGCAGCAGCCCCAACTCGGGCCCGGGGGCGTGGTGTTCAGCCGACTCGGCTTGCGGTGCGACGGGTGCGGCGGACATCCGAGAACTCCCCTTCCTTGGCGTCGTCGGCCAGCGCGCGGCCGGAGAAGTGCCGGAACACGTCGTCCAGGGTGGGTGCGTCCTGGGCCGGGTCCTCGGCCCGGACCCGCGCCTTGAGCTCCTCGGGGGTGCCCAGCGCCCGGATCCGGCCGCGGTCCATCAGGGCGATCCGGTCGCAGTGCCGGTCCGCCTCGTCCATGTAGTGGGTGGTGACCAGCACCGTCATGCCGGTGGCCCGGCGCACCGCGTCCACCCGCTCCCAGACGCCCGCCCGGGCGATCGGGTCCAGGCCGATGGTGGGCTCGTCCAGCACCAGCAGCCGGGGCGCGCTGACCAGCGCCTGGGCCAGCTCCAGCCGGCGCACCATGCCGCCCGAGTACGTGCCGGCCATCCGGTCGGCGGCCTCGGTCAGGTCGACGGCGGCCAGCGCCTGGGCGACCCGCTCGGCCCGCTCGGCCCGGGCCACGTCGAAGACCCGGGCGAACAGCGCGACGTTCTCCCGCCCGGTCAGCCCGGCGTCCGCGGACAGCGCCTGCGGGACGTAGCCGAGCAGCCGCCGCACCTCGGTGCGCCCGGCGGCGCAGTCGTGGCCGAACACCTCGACCATGCCGCGCGCCGTCGGCAGCAGGGTGGTGATCGCCCGGATCGTGGTGGTCTTGCCCGCGCCGTTCGGGCCCAGCAGCCCGAACACCTCGCCCGGGCGCACCTCCAGGTCGACCCCGTCCACCGCCCGGACCACCGGGCCCTTGCCCCGGCCGCGGTGGAAGCTGTACGCCAGCTCCCGGCACCGGACGGCCGGTCGCTCCTGCTCGCTCATGCCTCCGCCTTCCCCTCGCCGCTCCCCCGGGCCCGCAGCCCGGCCGCGACCGCCCGCAGCGCGGGCAGCGCCGCCGCCAGCGCGGCCCGGTCCGCCCCGTCCAGTTCCGCCAGCACCTCGCCGAGCAGGGCGGTGCGCCGCAACCGCCAGTCGGCCAGCAGCTCGACGGCCTCCCCGGTGGCGTGCAGCAGGGCCGCCCGCCGGTCCGCCGGATCGGTCTCGCGGCGCAGCAGCCCCTGCCCGACCAGTTGGTTGACCAGGGTGGAGACCGAGTTCCCGGCCAGCGACAGCTCCTCGGCCGCCTCCGAGACCCGCATCCCCGGCGCGGCGGCGACCAGCCGCAGCAGTTCGGCCTGGGCGCCGCGCAGCCGCGGCCGGTCCAGCCCGGCCCGCAGGTGGCGGCGGGTCAGCCGCTGGATGCCGACCAGCAGGGCGGCGAACTCCTCGGCGTCCGGCTCGCGGTCCCGTTCCGTCTTCTCTCCCACGCCTCCGATTTTAGCTCTGCGTGAGAGGTATCTGTCGAGGGTCCGCGGGTCAAGAACTCCCCAACCGTCGGTCACGGAAAGGCCCGTGCACGACGGCGGGCCGGCCCGCGGGTGCGCGGACCGGCCCGGTGGAGCGGGGGGATCGGGTCAGCAGTCGCCGAAGGCGGTGCAGACCGTCCTGCCCAGGGTGTCGAGCACGCCCTGGTCGGCGGGGGCGGACCAGGCGGTCTTCGGACGGCCGCCCTTGGGGAGCTCGGCGTGCAGGGTGAGTTCGGCGACCGAGCCGTCCTGCACGGACAGGTACTCGTGCACCTCGACGGTGCCGCCCCCCGCCTGCGGGAGGGTCAGGGTGGCCGCGGCGAAGGTGCTGTCCTCGGAGCTGACCTTCACGCTCGCGCCCGGCACGGTGCTGCCGCAGTCCTTCAGCCCCTGCACGACGGAGCCCAGCAGCAGGAAGCCGCTCTGGGCCCGGCCGCTGCTGTCCTTCGCCGAGCCGAAGCTGGCGACGGTCTCGTCCGCCGCCCAGTCGCCGGCCGAGCCGCCCAGCGAGGCGGTCTCCACCATCGGCACCTCGGTGAAGGAGTCGTCGCGCGGGGCCTTGCACAGCTCCTCGATCCGGAGCCTGCCCTTCTCGCCGAGCGCCTTGGCGGCGGGGCCGGGCGCCTTCCAGTGCAGTGCGGCGTTCAGCGGCACCGCCTTCGGGTCGATCCACACCCCGGCGGGCAGCCGCCCGGCCTTGCCGGCCGCGCCGCCGTCGGAGGCGGCCGAGGTCTTCGCCGCCCCGGGGGACTTCGCCCCGGCGGTGCCCGGCGCGGTGCTGCTCGGCGCGGTGGCGGCCGGCGCGGCGGCACCGGTGGCGGCGTCACCGGTGTCGGTGCCGTCGGGGTCGCACGCCGACAGGACGGCGACAGCGGACAGGAGGGCCGCCGTGGCGGCGGCGAGGCGGAGCGAACGCACGTGTATCCCTGGGAGTTCGGAGGTGACGGTGGATGAACGGTGGATCCCGGACGCGCCCGCCGGTCGGCGGACCCGGCGAGGACCGGGCCGCGGGGGCGGGCGCGCCGGAGGCCGGTGCGCCGGAGGCCGGTGCGGCGGAGGCCGGTGCGGCGGGAGCCGGTGCGGCGGCGGATCAGTACCAGTGCGGCGGACGGGACGGGTCGGCCTGCTGCACCTTGGCCGCCAGGTCGTGGCCGTCCGGCGAGACCTTGTAGGTCTTCATGACGTACCGCATGGACGCGGCGCAGTTGGCCACCGGGTCGTAGATGTCCGTCGAGGTGCCCGCGACGTGGTTCGCGGCGAACGTCCCCGGCACGGTCTGCCAGCCGCCGCGCGAGCAGTTCAGCGGGGCGCCGTCCGACTGGATCGGCCCGTTGACGTTGACGTCGTGCTTCGCGTCCTGGTTGACCTGCCAGTCCGGCGAGTTGTACGCGGACTCGCGCCCGGCGATGGTCAGCATGCCCTTGGTCCACGCCTCGCGGGCCTTCGGATCGGTGATGCCCATCGCGTCCAGCGCCCGGGAGACGTACTCCCGGCAGGCCGCCTCGCCGCCCCGGTACTCGCCCTTGCCGTGGAAGGTGACGTCGCCCTTGTCGATCCTGCCCTCGTTCGACACGGTCGGCTCGGGGTCGCTGCCGCCGGTGCCCCCGCCGGGCTTCTTCGGGGCGGTCGGCGTCGCCACCGGCTTCCCGGGGGCGGTCGGCGCGGGGGCGGGCCTGCCGCCGCCGGGCTTCTTCGGGGCGGTCGGCTGTCCGGGGTGCGCGCCCCGGCCGGGCTTGGCGACGCCCTCGCGGGCGCGCCGCTCGGCCTCCGCGTACTGCTCGGCGACGGTGCCGAGCTTGCCGACGTCGCTGCCGAGGTTCCTGGCGAGCTCGTCCTTGGTGCGCTCCAGGGCGGCCAGCCGCTGCTGGACGGCGCCGACCCGCTCGCGGACCCGGGCGACCACCGCGCCGAAGCCGAGGACGCCGCCGAGGGCGCCGGCCGCGAGGTCGGTGGTGACGGCCTTGGTCATCACCGCCTTGATCCGGCCGGTCCGCTCGGACAATTCCCCCATCCGCTGCTGGATCGACTGGAATTCCTGCTGGATCTTCGCCAGTTCACCCGGTTCGTAGCCGAAACCCGCTGCCATCTCCGCGTCCCCCCGTAGGACTTGACGTGCGCTCAGCTCGTTTATCCCATCACACGGTGCGACGGCGCAATCGCCGGGGCCCCCGGTTCGGGGCACCCCGCTACCCTTTGCCGAGCCTTTGCAAACCTGCCGGTCGGTGGTTCGCCGAGATGCCCCGACCGGCCGGGCGAGCGATCATGGCTGGGACGGACCGCTCCGCCGGCGGGCCCCCGCACGACGCACCGCCGTCGACCGTCCGGCGGCCGACCGGAAGGGCTGGGTTTCGATGTTCCAAATCATCTGGATTCTGCTGATCGGCCTCGTGCTGGGCCTCCTCGCCAAACTGATCCTGCGCGGCCCGCAGTCCATCCCGTGGTGGCTGACCATGCTGCTCGGCGCGGCCGGCGCCCTGATCGGCAACCTGGTGTCCGGCTGGATCGGCGTCCGGCACACCGGGGGGATCGACTGGATCAGGCACCTGCTGCAGATCGGGTTCGCCGTCCTCCTGGTGGCCCTCGTCTCCCCCGCCTGGGGCAAGTCCCGCAGCAGGTAGCCCGCCACCCGCGCACCCCGCCACCGCCCGCCCGGCCCCGGCCCGGCGGGCGGCGGCACGCCCGGCCGGGGCACCGCGGGAGCCGGGGCACCGCGGGGGCCGGGGGGCGGCCGCCCGTTCACCCGGTCGGACCATTGCCCGCGTCGTCACCGTGTCACCGTCCGGTCCCGAATCGACGTTTTCGCCCGCTCCCGGCGGCGGGCGCCCGTAGCGTCCTGCCCCGTACCGCCGCGCGGGCCCGGTCGTCCGGGTGCGCGACGCGCCCACCCACCCACACCGGGAGCAGCCACCACCATGACCGGACGCCAGCCGTTCGCCGCCCGCGCCCTGTTCGCCACCGCGGCGCTGGGCATCGCGCTCACCCTCGCCGCCTGCGACCCGGACGGGACGGAGGACGCCGCCGCGTCCCCGTCCCCGTCTGCGGCTCCGAGCACCGCGCGGCCGACCGCGAGTGCGCACCCCGGTGCCCCGAAGTCCTCGCCCGCCATGCCCGCGCCCCCCTCCACGGACGCCCCGCCCTCCCGTTCGGCCTCCCCGCGCGACCCCGGCGCCAAGCACACCCTGACCGAGGCCCGCACCGCCGGCGCCCTGACCCTGGGCACCGGGACGGCGCAGCTGAGCGACGTGCCGGTGGACCCGGGCGAGATGCGCGACGGGATGCACCTGGTGGAGGCCAACTACGTGAGCGCCGACGGGGGCTCCGGCCGTCCGGTGCTGTTCGTCGGGGTCGACAACGTACCGGAGGAGCCGAGCGTCCGCCGCGAGCACCTGTGGCGGGGCCTGCTCCAGTACGCGGTGGGCGAGGGCTCGACCGGCGACTACGGCCCCTCCGCCACCTACCCGGCCGGTCCGCTGGGCGGCAACCTGGAGTGCGTCCCGCTCGACTCCGGCGCCATGTGCGGGTGGGTCGACTCCTGGACCGCGGCCGTCGCGCTCTTCCCGACCACCGCCCCCGCGGACGCCGCCGAGCAGTTCCTCGCGATGCGCGAGGCCATCGAGCACTGACGCCGGGGAATTCGGCCGGGCCCGGGGCGGCGTCAATTTCCCTTCAGCGCCGGAGAATTGATCGACCATCGGCCGGTGGGTGCGGTTCCCGGCCATTCCCGCGGCGGCCGGTCGCGGCCTGCCGCCGGGGGAATGCGGCGCGCTTTTCCGGAATTCCCCGGACCGGCTCCGGTTCCGAGGTCGCCGTCCGAGCCCGCCGGGGTCCGCCGAGATCCGCTCGGGCTCACCCGGCCGCGTCCCGCAGCACCTCGTCCTCGTCCGGCTCCCCGTCCGCGTCCGGGTCCGGGTCGGCCAGCAGCGCGGCGGGCAGCGGCAGGCCGTACTTGTCGCACAGGAACCTGGTCTGGCAGTACCGCTGGGCGTCCTCGGCCACCCGGCCGAGGACGACGGCGTTCGTGCCCGCGCCGAGGACGATGCCCACGAAGGGCACCACCTTGGCGACGTTCTTGACCGACACCTTGGAGCCGGCCGGGCCCAGCTGATTGATCAGCTTCTCCAGGGCGGCGATCAGGCGGTGGTCCTGCCGGAGCTTCTCCGACCACCGCACCCGGCCCTGGATCGCCCGCGCCGCCTGCGCGGCCTCGTTCATCGGCTTGATCTTGGCCGCCTGCGCCACGAAGGAGCGCTGCACCAGCCGCTGGATGAACGCCTGCTCGTCCGGGTCCTTCGCGTCGTAGCCGTAGGAGTAGGCGATCCGCGCCGCGATCGACGCGCTCAGCACCTGGACGACCAGGATGTCCGCCGTCATGGCGACCGGGATGCCCGCGACGGGGACCATCGCCAGCAGCCCCATCGCGCCGCCCTCCAGCGCGCCGGCGGTGCGCCAGGTGAGCTTGTTGTGGGCGAGCAGGCGGTCGCACGCCTTGAGGTCCTGCTCCCGCAGCTCGGTGAAGCTGTCGATCTCGAAGCCCTGCTTGCGGGCCAGCTTCTCCACGTTCGCCGGGTCGTTGAGCTCCAGCGCCCAGTCGTTGACCAGCTCGATCAGTGAGGCCGCGGCCCCCAGCACCGGCCGCAGCGCCTTGTCCGCGACCACGTCGCCGGCCCGGCGGATCGGCTCCTTGACCACCTCCGGCACCGCACCCACCACCCGGCCCACCGCGCCCCCGGCGGCCGCCCCGGTCCGCTCGGCCGCCCGGCTCGCCCACCCCGGCAGACCGCGACGCTTGCTGCGGCGCTCCCAGTGTCCGGCGAGGTCGCGCCAGACCTTGGCCTCGTACTCGCTCATCGGGCGCTCGCCGCCGACGGACGGCACGGCGGGGGCGGGGGCAGCACTCACGCGGACTCTCCACATCGCTTGCGGCCGTAGCCCGTCGGAGGTCTCCCGCGGCTTCCGGCGCCTGAAGCTACCGCAGTCCGAACGCCGAGAACGGCGAGAAGCGAAATCAAGGGCTCGGGGAACGGCGAGGCCGTGGCTGCGGGCGGTTCACTGCCGTTGCGCGTGTCTGCTTCTGGTTCTGTTCCAGGCACGCAGCAGCACAAACACTTCGATGGGCTCCGACCGTCAGCAGCATCGACCCGCCGTTCCCCGGGCCCCTGGATGCGCGCTCTGGCTAGCCCCTGGCTGGGTTCTTCAGTTCAGTCGCCGGTGGTCGAGCAAGTCGCCCGGCCCGAGGCCGAGTTCGCGTTCCAGGTCGGCCGGGGAGTGGTCGCGCAGGAAGTCCGCGAACTTCGCGGTGACCACCGCCATGTGCTCCTCGGCGGTCTTCTTGCCGATGAAGAGCCGTTCGGCGATGCTGCGGAACGCCTCGCCGCGGGCCCGGGCGGAGAGGATCTCGCGCTGGCGGGGCGTCAGGCTGGGCAGGCCGCCGCGGCGTTCGGCGAGTTCGGCCAGGCCGACCAGGGCCTGGGTGATCACCACCCGGTCGGCGGCGACCTCGTCGACGGCCGCGGCCAGTGCGGCGAGCGGTTCGGCCTTGTGCACGACGCCGCGCGCCCCGGCGGCCATGCAGCCGACCAGCACCTCGCGGCGGCGCTCGTTGGTGTAGATCAGCGTCCGGTGCCCGGCCCGGGCGACCGCCTCCACCGCGGCGGCGCCCTGCCGCACCCCCGTCCGACCGGTGCCGGTCAGCACCAGGTCGAGCAGGACCGCGTCCGTCTCCGGCCGGGCGGCGAGCAGTTCCTCGACGCTGCTGACCGCCAGCACCACCCGGACCCCGGGGAGCAGGTGCGGCAGCCCTTCCCGGATGACCGTGTCGTCGTCCACCACGGCCACCCGGGTCCCGGGCTGCGCGCCCGGGTCGCGTCCTCGACGGTCCCTCACCGCTCCTCCAGCCTTCCGCGCAGCAGCACGACCGTCCCCGCGCCGGGCGCGGAGCGGATCTCGGACTCGACGCCGACCTCGGCCAGCGCCCGGCTCACCTGCACCCGCAGCCCGAAGCCGAGCGGGCGGCGGGCCTGGTCGAAGCCGCGCCCGTCGTCGCGGACGCTGACCTCCCAGTGCCCGAGCCCGGGCGGGGCGTCGGCGTGCACCACCACCTGCCCGGCCGCGGCGTGCGCCCGCACGTTGTGCAGCACCGTCGCCAGCGCCTCGTGCAGCGGCCCGGCTGCGGCGGGCGGGACGGGCACGTCGGCGGCCAGGTCGACGGCGTAGTCGATCGGCAGGTCGGTGAAGCCCTCCCCGGCCCGCCGCACCAGGGCCGCCAGGGTGGCCGTCCCCGCGGCGGGGCCGTCCGGGCCGCCGCCGTCCGGCTGCTCCAGGAAGTGCCGCACCCGGGCCGCCCCGGCGGCGGCCTGCCGGCGCAGCACCTCCACGAGGCCCGGCTCCAGGCCGGGTTCGGAGAGCAGCCGCATGATGGTGATCTGGTCGTGCAGCAGCAGCCGGTGCCGGTCGCGCTCGGCCTCGGCCGCCGAGAGCGCGGCCTGCCGCCGGGCCTCGTCGGCGTCCCGACCCAGGCGGCGGATGAACGTCGCGGACGAGCGGGCGGCCACCGCGAACACCAGGTAGCCGATCAGGTTGCTGGCCGCGGTGGGGGCGTGCGCGTGCGACAGGACGACGCCGGGCAGCGCGTACGCGGCGGCGACCAGGGCCGTCGCGGCGACGGTCTGCCGGCGGGCCGGGAAGCCGATCGCCGCGCCGAACACCGCGTTGACGCTGAGCGCGCCGCCCCAGGCCGTCCAGGTGCCGACCCAGTCCTCGGGGAGCAGGTACCAGGGCTCGCCCAGCAGCACGACCGCCGCCACCGCCACGTCGGCCCGGGCCCACCCGCCCGCCGGGTACTGCCGGCGGCGCACCGCGACCGCGCACATGGCGAGCGACTGGGCGAGCGCGACGGCCATCAGCGCCGCGTCCAGCGCCGGGGCGGTGGCCCGGGCCAGGCCGTGCGGGGCGGCCGGGAGGATCTCCAGCAGGGTCCCGACCCGCATCAGCACGAACGCGATCACCACGGCGAGTTCGGCCCCGGCGGCCGTCGTCGACAGCCCCCCGGAGCCGGGCCACGGCCGCCAGGGCCGCCACCCGCGCAGCGCGCGCAGCGCCCCGCGCACGGTCCGGTCGTCCGGCGGGGGCGCCGGTCGCGCGACGGGCGGCGGGGGCAGCGGTGGCACCCGCCCATCCTGCCGCAGCGGCGGGCGGCGCGGACCCCGGATTCGTCCGGGTTCCGCGCGCGGCTGACGGTCCGTCATCCTTCCCCCACCGCAGCACCGGTCGGAACGGGGACGGCCGGCGCGCACCACCCTCCGCAGCGACAGACCAGCACAGACCGGGAGCCTTTTCCGTGGGACCACTCGACACCTGGCGGACGGCCACCTCCGTCCTCCCCCGCCGCACCGCGCTGCGCCTGCTCGGCGCCTCCGCCCTCAGCGTCGCCGTCGCCGCCTGCAGCAGCGGCAAGGTCGGCCCGGGGCTGGGCGCGGTCGCCCTGGGCAAGTTCGCGGCGGGCCGCTGGCAGGTCTCCGCCCCCGAGGCCCACTACAAGCACGGCACCGTCGACGTCACCGAGACCGGCACCTGGACGGCGAGCTTCGACGACGAGGAGGGCCAGGACCCCACCGTCATGTCCGGCACCTGGTCGCCGGCCGGCAAGTCGCTCCAGGTGACCATCGCCGGGCACGGGGACGGCGACGGCGGCACCGCCACCGGGGTGCCGGAGACCGTCGCGGGCGGCGACGCCTCGGCCGCCTTCAGCTGGGTCCTCGCCGGCCGCGAGAAGTACCCCGACGACATCCGGGCGAACTACCGTGCCAAGACCGGCACCCTCGTCCTGGAGGTCGGCGTCGGCCCCCGCCCGCAGCACCCGCAGACCATCACCCTGACCCGCGCCTGAACCCCGCGCCCGAACCCCGCGCCCGAACCCCTCCGCCGTGCGCCGTACCGGGCGGCGGGTGCTAGAAATCCCTGGTGGACGAGCAC
This sequence comes from Kitasatospora sp. NPDC004272, assembly GCF_053603035.1. Classification (NCBI taxonomy): domain Bacteria; kingdom Bacillati; phylum Actinomycetota; class Actinomycetes; order Kitasatosporales; family Streptomycetaceae; genus Kitasatospora; species Kitasatospora sp. NPDC004272. The sequence goes on from NZ_JBSGET010000108.1 coordinate 13,383, forward strand.
CCCCCGCCGGACGGACCCCCCGCGCCCCCGACCCTGCGCGTCTTCGTCGCGCTGGCCCCGCCCGACGAGGCCAAGGACGAACTCGCCCGCGCCCTGCGGCCCGCGTACGCCGCCCACCCCCGGCTGCGCTGGAACCGGATCGAGGACTGGCACATCACGCTGGCCTTCCTCGGCGAAGTGCCCGCCACCGCCGTCCCGCCGCTGCACGCGGCGCTGGCCGACCGGGCCGCCGGACAGCCCGCCCTGCGACTGGGCCTGCAGGGCGGCGGGCACTTCGACGGGCGGCTGCTGTGGAGCGGCGTCAGCGGCGACCTGGACGGCCTGCACCGGCTCGCCGCCGAGGTCCGCGCCCTGGTCCGGGCCCTGGGCCTCGACTACCGCGACCGCCCGCTGCACCCCCACCTCACCCTGGCCCGGGCCCGCCGCGACGACCCCACCGGCGTCCCCGCCGGCGCCGCCGTCCTGACCGCCTTCACCGGCCGCCCCTGGTGGACCCCCCGCCTCCACCTGGTCGGCAGCAGCGCCCTCCGCGGCCCCGAACCACTGCGCTACCGCGACCTCGCCTCCTGGCCGCTGGCCGTCCCGCCGGTTTCCGGATGACGGGCGGCCCCGCCCCGCGCCGGATCGTCCGGGCCGCCGGTCGGGGGATCCGGCGGTGGATCTCGCCGCGGTGGCCCACCGCCGGGACCCGGACGATCAGCCGGCCGTGCTCGACGGTGCGGACCGCCCGGCGGGTCGCGGGCGCGAACGTTTCAGCGGGCCGGGGGCGCGGAGCTGGGCGGATCGGCGCGGGGTGGGGTCCGGCGGGGCGGAGGATTGACATGATCGGGGCCCGTTTCCACCATGGGAGCGCTCCCATGCCTCCACCCGCACCCCCATCCGGGAGGAACCACCCCATGCTGTTCCGCAGCAGACCAGCCGGCCCCCGACGTCGCCGCCCGCTCGCCGCGACGGCCTCGGCCGCCCTCGCCCTGGCGGCAGCCGCACTGCCGCTCGCCGCCCCCACCGCCTCCGCCGCGGACCCGGCGCCCGCCGGCGACACCACGGTGACGGTCAACCCGACCGCGGGCCTGGGCACCGTCGGCGCCGCCGCACTCGGCGCCAACACCGCCATCTGGGACTCGCACATGAACGACCCCGAGGTGGTGTCGCTGTACCAGCAGGCCGGGATCGGCGCGCTGCGCTACCCCGGCGGCTCGTACTCGGACATCTACCACTGGGTCGACAACACCGCGCCGGGCGGCTACGTCGCCCCGGGCACCGACTTCGACGCCTTCATGGGCACCGCGAAGGCGTCCGGCGCGCAGCCGATCCTGATCGCCAACTACGGCTCCGGCACCGCCCAGGAGGCCGCCGACTGGGTCCGGTACGCCAACGTCACCAAGGGCTACGGGGCGAAGTACTGGGAGATCGGCAACGAGATCTACGGCAACGGCGTCTACGGCAGCGGCTGGGAGAACGACACCCACGCCGACAAGACGCCCGACCAGTACGCCCGGGAGGTCAAGGCGTACGCGGCGGCGATGAAGGCGGTCGACCCGACCGTCAAGATCGGCGCGGTGCTCACCATGCCCGGCAACTGGCCGGACGGCATCGTGGCCGCCGGGGACAGCGGCGACTGGAACCACACCGTGCTGGCCGCCGTCGCCCACGACGTGGACTTCGTCAGCGTCCACTGGTACCCGAACGCGGGCGGCGGCGCCCAGGCGCTGTCCGCCGTGCGCCAACTGCCGGGCGAGCTGCGCGAGGTGCGCAACCTACTGGACCGGTACGCGGGCGCCGACTCGGCGAACATCGGCATCGCGATGACCGAGGTCAACTCCGAGTCCGGCAACGGCGCGCTGACCAGCCGCCCGAACGGCCTGTTCGCGGCCGAGGCGATGATCACCGCGCTGGAGAACGGCGTCTTCAACGTCGACTGGTGGGACACCCACAACGGCGTCGGCCCGATCACCACCGTGGGCGGCGAGACCGACTACGGCGACATGGGCATGCTGTCCAGCGGCGCCTGCAACGGCGACGTCTGCGAGCCGGCCGTGAACACCCCGTTCGCGCCGTACTACGGCATCAAGGCGCTGGGCGCGCTCAGCGACCCGGGCGACACCATGCTGGCCTCCGGCTCCTCCTCCGCCGAGGTCACCTCGCACGCGGTGCTGCGCGCCAACGGCGACCTCAGCGTCCTGCTGCTGAACGGGAGTTCCAGCACGGCGCACACCGTGTCGCTGAGCTACCCCGGCTTCACCGCCGCCGCCTCGGCCCCCGCCGTCCAGCGCTGGGCGCCCGGCGACACCGGGCTGGTGGACGCGGCCGGCACCGCCACCGCCACCTCGGCGACCCTGGCCCCGTCCTCGATCACCGTGCTGACCCTGCACCCGAAGGCCGGCACCGGCCAGGCCGCCGCCACCGTCGGCGCCCCCGGCACGCCGCGCACCACCTCGGTGGGCGCGAACACCGTCACGCTGAACTGGCCCGCCGCGACCGGCGCGGTGGACCGCTACGAGGTGTACGAGCAGCTCGGCACCACCGTGCAGCTGCTCGGCTCCTCCACCGGCACCTCCGCCACCCTCTACAACCTGCCGGCCGGCTCCCGGCACACCGTCAACGTGCTGGCCCGCGACCAGGCCGGGCACCTCTCCGGCCCGTCCGTCCCGCTGACCTTCACCACCGGCACTCCCGGTGACAGCACCTGCACCGTCTCGTACCAGGTGACGGCGGGCTGGGGCAACGGCTTCGTGGCCGGCGTGGTGGTGAACAACCTCGGCCCGGCCGACCTCGACGGCTGGACCCTGGACTTCGACTGGCCCTCCGCCGGGCAGTCCGTCGGCTCGTGGTGGAACGCGAACATCGACTCCACCGGCCAGCACGTCCGGGTCACCAACGGCCAGTACAACGGCCACCTGGCGCCGGGCGGCGGCACCTCGGCGGACTTCGGCTTCGTCGGCAACAACAACGGCGCCAACCCGTCCCCCACGGTCTTCCGGCTGAACGGGACGGTCTGCCGCACCGTGAGCTGACCGCGAACCGACCGGCACCGACCGGCACCGACCGGGCGCGGGGTCCGGCGAGGAGGACGTCCCCCTCCTCGCCGGGCCCCGCGCCCGCACGTCCGGGAGCTCCCGGGTCGGCGGGACCGGGCCCGGACGGGCTGCTCCGGATCGGCGACTGGAGCGACGACCGGAACGGCAACGGCGGGGCGGGCGACGGCCCCGGCGGCCGTGGGGCTCCGGGCTCAGGGCTCAGGGCTCAGGGCTCAGAGCTCAGGGCTCCGGGCTGAGGGCTCCGGGCTCCGGGCTCCAGGCGGCGACGAGGGCGAGCAGGCCGGGGAAGCGCGCATTCAGGTCCTCGACCCGGACCTGGCTGCGGCGTTCGAGGCCGTACTGCCGCTGGCGGGTGACGCCGGCCTCGCGCAGCGCCTTGAAGTGGTGGGTGAGCGAGGACTTGGGCCGGTCCAGGCCGAACCACTGGCAGGAGTGGTCGAACTCCTCCGACTCCAGCAGGAGCCTGCGGACGATGGTCAGCCGCAGCGGGGAGCTGAGCGCGGCCAGCACCTCCTCCAGCCGCAACTCCCCGACGGGCGGCTCGGGGAGCGGTTCGGGCAGGCCGGGCGGCTCCGGGAGGACCTTGAAGGCTGCGGACACGGGCGGCTCCTCGTCTTCTCGCGTTCCGGCGTCCCGTTCAGTACGACTCCAATCGTACTGCATGCTAAGTTCGACTCGACTCGTACTGGCGGGAGCCGACAGGCAGATCAGGGGAACTCCCATGTCCGGAACCGGAATCAGCCCCGCGAGCAGCACCGCGGGCGGGGCCGTGAGCAGGGCCGCGAGCAGGGCCGTGAGCAGGGCCGTGAGCAGCAGCGCGGACGGGGGCGGGGGCGGAGGCGACGCCCCGTTGCGGTGGGTGTGGCTGGCCGCCTGGCCGATCACCGCCGTCTTCGTGCTGTCCAACGCGGCGACGCCGCTGTACGTGCTGTGGCAGCGCGACATCGGCTTCTCCAGGGGCACCCTGACCGTGGTGTTCGCCTGCTACATCGTCGGGCTGGTCGGCTCGCTGCTGGTCTCCGGCATGCTCTCCGACCGGATCGGCCGCAAGCCGGTGCTGCTCCCGGCGCTGGGGCTGGCGCTCGCCGCCTGCCTGGTGTTCGGGACGGCCGGCAGCGTGGCCGCGCTGATCGTGGCGCGGCTGTTCACCGGCGTCGCGGTCGGCGCGGTGGTCTCGGCCGGGATGGCGGCGGTCACCGACGTGGCCGGGCCGGGACGTCGGCGGACGGCCGCCCTGCTGGCCTCCTGCGCGATGGTCTTCGGCGCCGGGCTCGGCCCGCTGCTGGCCGGGGTGCTCTCCGAACTGGCCCCGGGCCCGACGTCCACCGTGTTCGCCGTCGAGGCCGTGCTGCTGGCCCTGGCCGTGGTGGCGGTGCTGCGGATGCCGCTGCCGCGCCCCGGGAGCGGCCGGACCGACCGGACCGACCGGGCGGGCCACGGCGGCGAGCCCGGCGAACGCGGCGAACGCGGCGGCTGGATCCGGGTGCCGGGCGTCCCGCGCGGTCGTGGGCGTCAACTCGCGCTGGGCGTCGCGGTGTTCGCCCCCGGCATCACCGCCACCTCGTTCGTGCTCTCGCTCGGCCCGTCCCTGCTGTCCGGCCTGCTCGGCACCACCAGCCGGATCGTGGCGGGCTCGATGGCCTTCGCGATGTTCCTCACCGCCACCGGCGTGCAGTTCGCCGTCCAGCGGCTGCGCCGCCGCACCGTCCTGGCGGTCGGCGCGGCGGGCACCGCGCTGGGCATGCTCGCCCTGGCGGCGGCCGTGCACGCGGGTTCGGCCGGCGCGCTGCTCGCCGCCGCGCTGCTGGCCGGCGCGGGCCAGGGCCTCGGCCAGCTCGGCGGCCTGTCCCTGCTCAACTCCACCGTCCCGCCCCGCCGCCTGGCCGAGGCCAACGCCGCCCTCAACGTGGGCGGTTACCTCCCGGCCGGCCTGCTCCCGGTCTCGGCCGGCTACCTCAGCGACGCGGCCGGCCTGACCGCGGGCACCACGGCCTTCGCCGCCGCCCTCGCCACCCTCGCCGTCCTCGGCGGCCTCCTGGTACTGACCGCTCCGCGCCGCACCATCGACCCCGATTCATCGGATGCCTGATGGGATATACCCGCACAAAGCCCGAGAATTTCGCCACCGGATCCCGTCGATCGGAAAATACATCGGATGACTCCTTGCCGGGGGTGGCGGCGGCGGCCTAGTCTCGTCCCGCCCCCGACCGTGGTCCCGGGCACCGCTCCGGTCGCAGTCACGGCCACAGCCACCGCCACCGCCACGGTCACCGCCACCATCACAGTCACGGCCCCAGGAGGAACCCCATGAAGCTGCTGCGCGTCGGTGCGCCCGGCGAGGAAACGCCCGCGGTGCTGGCCGAGGACGGGAGCGTGCGCTCGCTGACCGGGCTGACCGGGGACGTCGACGGGGCGTTCCTGGCCGGCGGCGGGGTCGAGCGGGTGCGGGCGGCGCTGGCGGCGGGGGAACTGCCGCTGCTGGACGCCGAGGGGGTGCGGGTCGGGGCGCCGGTGGCGCGGCCGGGGAAGGTGGTCTGCGTCGGCCTCAACTACCGCGACCACGCGGCGGAGACCGGCGCGGCGATCCCGACCCGTCCGGTGGTGTTCATGAAGGACCCTGCCACCGTGGTGGGCCCGTACGACGAGGTGCTGATCCCGCGCGGTTCGGTGAAGACCGACTGGGAGGTGGAGCTGGCCGTGGTGATCGGGCGGCGGGCCCGCTACCTGGAGTCGCCCGAGCAGGCGGCGGCCTGCGTGGCCGGGTACGCGGTCAGCAACGACGTCTCGGAGCGGGAGTTCCAGCTGGAGTTCTCCGCGCAGTGGGACCTCGGCAAGTCCTGCGAGACCTTCAACCCGCTGGGCCCGTGGCTGGTGACGCCGGACGAGGTCGGCGACCCGCAGGCACTCGGGATGCGGCTGTCGGTCAACGGGGAGGCGCGGCAGGACGGCGACACCAAGGAGATGGTCTTCGACGTCGCGTACCTGGTCTGGTACCTGAGCCAGTACATGGTGCTCAACCCGGGCGACGTGATCAACACCGGCACCCCGGCCGGGGTCGCGCTCGGCCGGAGCGACCAGCCGTACCTGCGGGCGGGCGACGTGGTCGAGCTGTCCGTGGACGGCCTGGGCACCCAGCGCCAGACCTTCGTCGACGCGTGAGCGGCCGCGTGAACGAGCACGCGGACGAACGCGCGGACGAACGCGTGAGCACCGCCGGGGCGCGGATCACCGCGCTCGACACCCACGACGTGCGCTTCCCGACCTCGCGCGAGCTGGACGGCTCGGACGCGATGAACCCGGACCCGGACTACTCGGCCGCGTACCTGGTGCTGCGCACCGACGCCGGGGACGGGCTGGAGGGGCACGGGTTCGTCTTCACCATCGGCCGCGGCAACGAGGTGCAGGTCGCGGCGCTCGAAGCGCTGCGCGCGCACGTGGTCGGCCGGCCGGTCGCCGAGCTGTGCGCCGACCCGGGCGCGCTCTCCCGGGCGCTGGTCGGTGACAGCCAACTGCGCTGGCTGGGCCCGGAGAAGGGCGTGATGCACATGGCGATCGGCGCCGTGCTCAACGCGGTCTGGGACTTGGCGGCCAAGCGCGCGGGCCTGCCGCTGTGGCGGCTGCTGGCCGAGGCCGAGCCCGAGTGGCTGGTCTCCCAGGTCGACTTCCGCTACCTGACCGACGCGCTCACCCCCGAGCGGGCGCTGGAGCTGCTGCGCGCGGGCCGCGCGGGCGCCGCCGAGCGCACCGCCGCGCTGCTGCGCAGCGGGTACCCGGCGTACACCACCTCGCCGGGCTGGCTCGGCTACGACGACGCGAAGCTGACCCGGCTGGCGCGGCAGGCCGTCGCGGACGGCTTCACCCAGATCAAGCTGAAGGTCGGCGCCGACCTCGCCGACGACGTCCGCCGGCTGCGCACGGCCCGGGCGGCCGTCGGCCCGGACGTGCGGATCGCGATCGACGCCAACCAGCGCTGGGACGTGGCCGAGGCCGTCGCGTGGACCAACGCGCTGGCCGAGTTCGACCCGTACTGGATCGAGGAGCCCACCAGCCCGGACGACGTGCTCGGCCACGCCGCGGTGCGCCGGGCGGTCGCGCCGGTGAAGGTCGCCACCGGCGAGCACGTGCAGAACCGGATCGTGTTCAAGCAGCTGCTCCAGGCCGGGGCGGTCGACGTGCTGCAGTTGGACGCGGCCCGGGTCGGCGGCGTCAACGAGAACCTGGCGGTCCTGCTGCTGGCCGCCGAGTTCGGCGTCCCGGTCTGCCCGCACGCGGGCGGCGTCGGCCTGTGCGAACTCGTCCGGCACCTCTCGATGTTCGACTACGTCGCGCTGTCGGGAACGGTCGAGGACCGTTCGATCGAGTACGTCGACCACCTGCACCAGCACTTCACCGACCCGGTGGTGATCACGGACGGCCGCTACGCGGCGCCCACCGCGCCCGGCTTCTCCGCCGCGATGCACCGGTCCTCGATCGACACCTACCGCTACCCCCACGGCACCTACTGGGCGAAGGAGTTGGGCACGTGAACGACCTCCAGGGCCTGCGCGCGATCGTCACCGGCGGCGCCTCCGGCATCGGACTGGCCACCGCGCGGCTGCTCGCCGAACGCGGCGCCGAGGTCGCCGTCCTCGACCTCGAACCCGGCGAACTCCCGCCCCCGCTCAGGGGGTTCACCGCCGACGTGGCCGACGACGACTCGGTGCGGACGGCCGTCGCGGCGGCCGCCGAGGCGCTCGGCGGGATCGACCTGCTGGTCAACAACGCCGGCATCGGCGCGGCCGGCACGGTCGCCGACAACGACGACGCGCAGTGGCACCGGGTGCTGGACGTCAACGTGCTCGGCGTGGTCCGCACCACCCGCGCCGCCCTCCCCCACCTGCGCCGCTCCGCGCTGTCCCGTCCGGGAGCGACCGCGGCGATCGTCAACACCTGCTCGATCGCCGCCACCGCCGGGCTGCCGCAGCGCGCCCTGTACTCGGCCAGCAAGGGCGCGGTGCTCTCGCTCACCCTCGCCATGGCCGCCGACCACGTCCGCGAGGGCATCCGGGTCAACTGCGTCAACCCCGGCACGGTGGACACCCCCTGGGTCGGCCGCCTGCTGGACGCCGCCGACGACCCGGCCGCCGAGCGCGCCGCGCTCAGCGCCCGCCAGCCCACCGGGCGCCTGGTCTCCGCCGAGGAGGTGGCCGCCGCCATCGTCCACCTGGCCTCCCCGGCCGCCGCCTCCACCACCGGCACCGCGCTCGCCGTCGACGGCGGCATGCACGGCCTGCGGCTGCGCCCGGTGCCCGCGCCGTGACCCGCCTGCTCGGCCGCTCCCGGGTCCCGGTCAGCGCGCTGTCGTTCGGCGCGGCGGGCATCGGCAACCTGTACACCGCCGTGCCCGACGCACAGGCCGAGGCGACCGTCCACGCCGCCTTCGCCGACGGCTACCGCCACTTCGACACCGCGCCGCACTACGGCCTCGGCCTGTCCGAACGCCGCCTCGGCGCCGCGCTGCGCCGTTACCCGCGCGACGCCTACACCCTCGCCACCAAGGTCGGCCGCCTGCTCGTCCCGGACGAACGCCCCGGCGGCGACGGCGAGTTCGCCGTTCCCGCCACTCACCGCCGGGTCTGGGACTTCACCGCCGACGGGGTCCGCCGCTCGCTCGAAGCCAGCCTGGAGCGGCTGGGCACCGACCGGATCGACCTCGTCCACCTGCACGATCCCGACGACCACGCCGACCAGGCCCTCGACCAGGCGTACCCGGCGCTGGAACGGCTGCGCTCCGAGGGCGTGATCGGCGCCATCGGCATCGGCATGAACCAGACCGCCGTGCCCGCCCGGTTCGTCCGCGACACCGACCTCGACGCCGTCCTGCTGGCCGGGCGCCACACCCTGCTCGACCAGAGCGGGCTGGACGAACTGCTGCCGCTGGCCCACGCGCGCGGCGTCTCGGTGATCAACGCGGGCGTCTTCAACTCCGGCCTGCTGGCCGACCCGAAGCCCGGCGCCCCCTACGACTACGCCGCCGCCCCGCCCGCGCTCCTCGCCCGCGCCCTCGCCCTCCAGGAGGTCTGCGCCCGCCACGGCGTGCCGCTGCGCGCCGCCGCCCTGCGGTTCGCGGCCGCGCACCCGGCCGTGGCCACCGTGCTGGTCGGCGTGCGCAGCCCCGAACAGGCCCGCGACGCCGCGGAGATGCTGCGCCGCCCCGTCCCCGCCGCGCTGTGGGCGGAGCTCACGGAGCGCGGACTGCTGCCCGCGACCGCGCCGACCCCGGGCGCATCGGCCCCGGACGCGCCGACCCCTGACGCGCCGACCCCGGACGATCCGGCCCCGGACGCGCCGGCCCCGGGCGCATCGGCCCCCGCGCCGCCCGCGGGCGGCTGACTATCCTGAGAGATCCGATCACCCCGAGGAGCTGCGGACCCGTGCCAGTCACCGACGAGGCCATCGTGCGGATCAAGGAGATGATCCTCGGCGGCGAACTCGCCCCCGGCGCCAAGCTGCCCAAGGAGGCCGACCTGGCCGAGCGCCTGGGCCTGTCCCGCAACTCGCTGCGCGAGGCGGTCAAGGCGCTGTCGCTGATCCGGGTGCTGGACGTCCGCCAGGGCGACGGCACCTACGTCACCAGCCTGGAGCCCGAACTCCTGCTGGACACCCTCGCGTTCGTGGTCGACTTCCACCGGGACGACACCGTCCTGCACTTCCTCCAGGTGCGCCGGATCCTCGAACCCGAGGCCACCGCGCTGGCCGCCCGGGCGATGAACGAGCAGCAGGTGGGCGCGCTCGGCGAGCTGCTCGCCGCGCTGCCCGACGACGCCTCGCTGGACGAACTCCTGGCCAACGACCTGGAGTTCCACCGGCTGATCGCCGCCGGCTCCGGCAATCCCGTGCTGGTCTCGCTGCTGGACGGGATCTCCGCGCCCACCACCCGGGCCCGGATCTGGCGCGGTCTGACCGAGGAGGGCGCCGCCGCCCGCACCCGCGAGCAGCACCGGGCGATCCACTCCGCGCTCGCCCACCGGGACGCCGACCTGGCCCGGGCGCTGGCCCTGGCGCACGTCTGCGGGGTCGAGCAGTGGCTGCGCGACACCCTGGGCGACGCGGGCGCCGCGCTCGCCCCGCCGTCCACCGGCGCCCGACAGCACTGACCGGCACGGCAGTTGACGCCCACCCCGATCGGGAGTCCACCATGAGCCCCGCACTCCCCTCCCCCGGCGGCCCGCCCCGGATCGACGCCCACCACCACCTGTGGGACCCGGCCGCCCGCGCCCACGACTGGCTGGAGGAACCCGAACTCGCCCCGCTGCGAAGGGCGTTCACCCTCGACGAGCTGCGCCCGCAGGCCCGGGCGGCCGGGATGGCCGGGACGGTGCTGGTGCAGACCGTCACCGAGGCCGGCGAGACGCCCGAACTGCTGGCCGCCGCCGCGGCCGACCCGCTGGTGCGGGGCGTGGTCGGCTGGGTGGACCTGACCTCCCCGGGCGTGGCCGACGCGCTCGCCGCCCTGCGCGAACTCCCGGGCGGCGAACGGCTGGTGGGCGTCCGCCACCAGGTGCAGCTGGAGCCCGACCCGGAGTGGCTGCTGCGGCCGGACGTGCTGCGCGGGCTGGCGGCGGTCGCCGACGCGGGCCTCGCCCACGACCTGGTGGTCCGGCCGCACCAGCTGCCCGCCGCCACCGGGGCCGCCGACCGGCTGCCGCAGCTCACCTTCGTCCTGGACCACCTGGGCAAGCCGCCGATCGCCGGCGGCGACCTGGAGCCGTGGGCCGGGGCGCTGCGCGCCTTCGCGGCCCGGCCCAACACCTGCGGCAAGCTCTCCGGCCTGGTCACCGAGGCGGACCCGGGCGGCTGGACGGTCGCGGACCTGCGGCCGTGCGCGGAGACCGCCCTGGAGTGCTTCGGCCCGGAGCGGCTGCTGTTCGGCTCGGACTGGCCGGTGTGCCTGCTGGCCGCCGACTACGCCGAGGTGGTGGCGGCGGCCGAGGAGCTCACCGCGCGGCTGTCCGGCCCCGAGCGCGGCGCCGTGTTCGGCGGCACCGCGGCCCGGGTCTACCGGCTCCGACCGGCCCTCGCCGACGGCTCCCTCACGCCCCCGGCAGGCGGTCGAGCAGCGCGGTGAGGTCGGTGTCCGGCGCCAGGGTGCCGAAGGCCAGGCCGCGGTCGCCGGCCAGCCGGGAGCCGCAGAAGGCGTCGGCGACGGCGGCGGGGGCGTGCCGGACCAGCAGGGCGCCCTGGAGCACCAGCGCGGCGCGTTCGATCACCCGGCGGGCGCGCAGCTGGGCGTCCTCGGTGGGGCGCAGCTCGGCGCGCAGGTCGCGCCAGGCGGCGTCGAGCCGGGTGTCGGCGCCCGCGGCGAGGTCGATCTCGGCGGCGAAGGCGTCCAGGGCCTCGGGTTCGCGGGCCAGGGCGCGCTGCAGGTCGAGGGCGGTGACGTTGCCGGAGCCCTCCCAGATGCTGTTGAGCGGGGCTTCCCGGTAGAGCCGGGGCAGGCCGGAGGCTTCGTCGTAGCCGTTGCCGCCGAGGCACTCCAGGGCTTCGGCGACGGCGGCGGGCTGGCGCTTGCAGACCCAGTACTTGGCGACGGCGGTGGCGATCCGCAGGAAGGCGCGTTCGGCGCCGTCGCCGTGCCGGGCGCGGTCGGCGGCGCCGGCCAGTCGCAGGGCGAGGGTGGTGGCGGCCTCGGATTCGAGCGACAGGTCGGCGAGGACGTTGCGCATCAGCGGCTGGTCGATCAGCAGGGCGCCGAAGGCGGTGCGGTGCCGGGCGTGGTGGGCGGCCTGGGCGAGGGCGGCGCGGGTGCCCGCGGCGGAGCCGAGGACGCAGTCGAGCCGGGTCATGGTGACCATCTCGATGATGGTGCGCACGCCCTTGCCCTCGGCGCCGACCAGCCAGGCCACCGTGTCGTCGAACTCGGGTTCGCTGCTGGCGTTGGCGCGGTTGCCGAGCTTGTCCTTGAGGCGCTGGATCCGGAAGGTGTTGCGTTCGCCGTCGGGCAGCACCCGGGGCACCAGGAAGCAGGACAGGCCGCCGGGCGCCTGGGCGAGGACCAGGAACAGGTCGTTCATCGGCGCGCTGGTGAACCACTTGTGGCCGCGCAGCCGCCAGCTGCCGTCGGGCTGTTCGGCGGCGGTGGTGGTGTTGGCGCGGACGTCGCTGCCGCCCTGCTTCTCGGTCATCCCCATGCCGGCCAGCAGGCCGCGCTTGCCGGCGGGGGCGCGCAGCCCGGGGTCGTAGGCGCGGCTGGTGAGCAGCGGTTCGTAGGCGGCGGCGAGTTCGGGGGCGTGGCGCAGCGCGGGGACGACGGCGTAGGTCATGGAGACCGGGCAGAGGTGGCCGGGTTCCAGGGTGGTGGCGACCATGAAGCCGGCGGCGCGGGCGACGTGGGCGCCGGGGCGGGGGTCGGCCCAGGCGGCGCCGGCCAGGCCCGCGCCGACCGAGAGGTCCATCAGCCGGTGGTAGGCGGGGTGGAAGTCGACCTCGTCGATCCGGTTGCCGTAGCGGTCGTGGGTGCGCAGTTCGGGTTCGTGCCGGTTGGCCTGGTCGGCCCAGCGCTGGGCCTGTTCGCTGCCGGCGAGCCGGCCGAGGCGGTGCAGTTCCTCGCGGTGCCAGTCGGCGCCCTCGCGGGCGAGGCCCTCCAGCAGGACGGTGTCCTGGGCGACGTCGTGGCCGGTCAGCGGGGGCGCCTGGTTGGTGACCCGGTGGGTGGCGGCGGTGGGGTGGCTGGCGGGCACGGGGGCCTCCGGGAGGGTGGGGGTGGGGTTTCAGCTGCGGGGGGCGCCCGCGCAGCGCAGGGCCAGCGCGGTGAGGTCGGCGAGCAGGGCGTCGAGGTCCTCGTCCCCGGGCCCGCCGAGCGGGTCGACCAGGATCTCGCCGATCGCGCCGGTGAGCGCGGCGGCGGTGATCTCGGCGTTCTGGGCGGGCAGCGCGCCGGCGGCGACGCCCTCGCGGACGACTTCGGCGAACAGGGCGCGGTAGCGGCGGCGGTGGGCGAGCCGTTCGGCGCCGACGGCGGGTTCGGCGGGGGCGGTGAGCAGGGCGTGGGCGAGGCCGCGGTTCTCCAGGGCGCGGCGGGCGAACACCTGGACGCCGCGGGCGAGCCGGTCGACCGGGTCGCCGGGGCCGTGCAGGACTTCGCCGAGCACCTCGACCTCGTGTCCGGCGGCGCGCCGGAACACCTCGACGGCGAGGGCCGCCTTGGACGGGAAGTGCTGGTAGACCGAGCCGGCGGCGATCCCGGCGGCGTCGGCGACGGCCGTCACCGATGCCTGTGACCAGCCCACTTCGGCGACGACCTCGGTGGCGCGGGCCACCAGGAGGTCCCTCGCGGTGCTGAGCCGGCGGATTTCGGCTGGGGTCTTGCGGTAGGCCATGAAAGAAGTGAACCATCATTCATAGCTTCCCGCCAAGGACCCCGGGGGGCACCCGGTGGCCTCGCCCCCGCGGGTCCGGCACGTCAGGAGAACGTGATGCACCTCAGCGCCCTGTTGGACAGCGTGGTTCGCTCGGGCCGCGACCAGGAGGCCGTCGTCTACCGCGAACAGCGCTGGACGTACGGCGAGTTCGGCGCGGCCGCCCGGCGCGCCGCGAGCGTGCTGCGGGCGGCCGGGGTGCGCCCGGGCGACCGGGTCGCGGTGATGACGTACAACACCCCGGCCTTCCTGTTCGCCGCGTTCGGGGCCTGGTACGCGGGCGCGGTGCTGGTGCCGGTCAACCACAAGCTGCAGACCGCCGAGGTGGCCCGCCAACTCGCGCACTGCGGGGCCCGGTTGGCCGTCGTGGACGCCGAGGTCGGCGAGCGCGCCACCGCCGCCGAGGCGGACGTCCGCTGGCTGGTCAGCCACCCCGACGCGGCCCCGGAGCAGCGCCCCGCCGACTCCTTCGAGTCCCTGGTCGCCGCCGCCGAGCCCTGGTACGGCGAGACCGGACCGGACACCGACGTCTCCCAGGTCCTCTACACCTCGGGCACCTCCGGCACCCCCAAGGGCTGCGTGCACACCCACCGCGGCATCGCCCTGACCGCCGCCTACACCGCCGCCACCGTCCCGCTGCACCGCGACGAGCGCTTCCTGATCTGCATGCCGATCTGGCACGCCTCCCCGCTCAACAACTGGACGCTGGGCACCCTGCTGCTCGGCGGCACCGTCGTGCTCCAGCGCGAGTACGAGCCGCGCGGCCTGCTGGAGACCGTCCAGCGCGAGCGCGTCACCGCCCTGTTCGGCGCCCCGATCGCACTGATCGCGCCGGTGCGGGGCGTCCCGGACTTCGCCTCGTACGACCTGTCCTCGGTGCGCGCCTGGATCTACGGGGCCGGGCCGCTGGACGCCGGCACGGTGCGCCGGCTGATGGCCGCGTACGGCTCCGAGCGGTTCCACCAGGTGTACGGGATGAGCGAGACCGGCCCGGTCGGGGCCTCGCTCTCGCCCGCCGAGCAGGTGGCCAAGGCCGGGGCGATCGGCCGCGGCGGCATGCCGGGCGTGGACCTGCGGGTGGTGCGCCCCGACGGCACCGACGCCGGGGCCGGGGAGAGCGGCGAGATCTGGCTGCGCTCGGACACCCGGATGGTCGGCTACCTGGACGACCCGGCCGCCACCGCCGAGGTGTTCGCGGGCGACTGGTACCGCACCGGCGACCTCGGCCGCCTCGACGCGGACGGGTTCGTCACCGTGGTCGACCGGATCAAGGACGTGATCGTCACCGGCGGCGAGAACGTCGCCTCCCAGGAGGTCGAGGGCGCCCTGCGCGGCCACCCCGACGTGCTGGACGTCGCCGTGGTGGGCCGGCCGCACCCGCACTGGGGCGAGACCGTGGTCGCCGTCGTGGTCGCCCGCCCGGGCTCCGCGCTCGACACCGCCGGGGTGCGGGCCTGGCTGGAGCCCCGGATCGCCCGCTACAAGATCCCGCGCGAGGTGGTGCTCCGCGACGGACTGCCGCGCACCCCGTCCGGGAAGGTCACCAAGCACGTGCTGCGCGCCGAACTGGCCGCCGCCCCCTGAGAAAGTGTGGGGTAATTAGCTGATTACTGATCGTTGAGGTCGTCGGCGAGGCGGCGTGCTGCTTCGGTCTCGATGGGGCCGCGTGGCTCG
>NZ_JBSGET010000109.1:0-28160 GCF_053603035.1 Kitasatospora sp. NPDC004272
CGGGCCGCCGGAGCGGCCGACCGCGGCCAGCACCTCCGCCTCCAGCGCGGCCCGGCCGCGCGGGACGAGGCCGCCGGCGTCGCCGAGCATGGCGACCGCCTCGGGGGCGCGCAGCAGCAGGTCGGGGGCGAGGCGCCCGGCGGACAGCACCCGGGCGAGCTGCTCGGCGGCGGCGCCCTCGTCGCGCAGCAGCCGCAGGTACCAGGGGGTGCGGCCGAGCGCGTCGGAGACCTGGCGGAAGTTGAGCAGTCCGGCGTCCGGGTCGGCGGAGTCGGCGAACCAGCCGAGCAGCACCGGCAGCAGGGTGCGCTGGATCGCGGCCTTCCGGCTGACCCCGGAGGCCAGCGCGGAGATGTGCCGCAGCGCGGCGGCCGGGTCGGCGTACCCGAGGGCGGCCAGCCGCTGCTTGGCGGCCTCGGCGCTGAGCCCGGCGGCGCCGGAGCCGGTGACCCGCAGTTCGGCGACCGGCAGTTCGGCGACGGCGTCCAGCAGCGGCCGGTAGAACAGCCGCTCGTGCAGCCGCCGCACCTCCACCGCGTGCCGCCGCCACTCGCGCTGCAGCGCCGCGACCGGGCCGTCCCCCCGGGTGTCCCCCTGGATCAGCGGGGCCATGGTGCGGGCCAGCCGGCGCAGGTCGGCCGGGTCGGTGGGCATCAGGTGGGTGCGGCGCAGCCGCTGCAGCTGGATCCGGTGCTCCAGGGTGCGCAGGAAGCGGTACGCGGCGTCCAGCGAGGCGGCGTCGGCCCGGCCGACGTACCCGCCGTCGCTGAGCGCGGCCAGCGCCTCCAGCGTGTTGCCGCTGCGCAGCGCCTCGTCGGTGCGCCCGTGCACGAGCTGCAGCAGCTGGACGGCGAACTCGACGTCGCGCAGGCCGCCGGGGCCGAGCTTGAGCTGCCGGTCCAGCTCCCCGGCCGGGATGGCGTCGACCACCCGGCGGCGCATCTGCTGGACGTCGGTGACGAAGTTCTCCCGGGCGGCGGCCTGCCACACCAGCGGGGCGATGGCCTCGGCGTAGGCGCGGCCGAGTTCGGGGTCGCCGGCGATCGGGCGGGCCTTCAGCAGGGCCTGGAACTCCCAGGTCTTGGCCCAGCGCTGGTAGTAGGCGAGGTGACTGGCCAGGGTGCGCACCAGCGGGCCGTTGCGGCCCTCCGGGCGCAGGTTGGCGTCCACCGGCCAGATGGTGCCCTCGCCGGTGGTGTCGGAGCACAGCCGCATGGCGTGCGCGGCGAGCCGGGTGGCGGCCTGCACGGCCCGCTGCTCCTCGACGCCCTCCCGGGCCTCGGCGACGAAGACGACGTCCACGTCGGAGACGTAGTTGAGCTCGCGGCCGCCGCACTTGCCCATCCCGATGACGGCCAGCCGGGCGGCCGCGGCGGCCTCCGGGTCCTGCTCGGCGGCGATGTCCAGGGCGGTCTGCAGGGTGGCGCCGGCCAGGTCGGCGAGCTCGGCGGCGGCCTGCGGCAGGTCGGTGGTGCCGGACAGGTCGCGGGCCGCGATGGCCAGCAGGCAGCGCCGGTAGGCGGCGCGCAGCGCGTCGGCCCGGTCGCCCTCCGGCTCGGCCCACACCCGGCGGGTGAGCTCGCCGAGGAAGTCGCCGCGCCCGGGGTGGATGTCGCGCAGCTCGAAGGAGACCAGGGCGTGCCAGTCCCGGGGGTGCCGGGCCAGGTGGTCGGCGAGCGCGGTGGAGGCGCCGAGGACGCCGAGCAGCCGGTCGCGCAGCGGTTTGGAGGTGGTCAGGGTGTCGCGCAGGGTGTGCCGCTCGTGCGGGTCGAGCGCCTCCAGCAGCCGGGCCAGCCCGAACAGCGCCTGGTCCGGGTCGGCGGCGGCGCCCAGCGCGTCCAGCAGCACCGGATCGGCGGCGAGGCCCTGCAACTCCGGTTCCCCGAGCAGCCGCACCGCCTGGTCGGGGTCGGAGAAGCCCCGCCGCACCAGTCGGGTCTCCAGCCGGCTGACCCGGCTCCCGGCCCGTTCCTCCACCGTCGTCCCGCCTCCCGCTGCCGTCCCTCGCCCTGGCCTGGCCTGCCCGGGCCTGCCCGGGCCTGCTTGAGCCTGCTTGAGCCTGCCCTGGGCTGCCTGCCCTGCTCGAAGCGTACGTTCCCGGCCGCCCCGGACGCGCCCCGTGACGCACCGTCAACCCGGACGCCCCGCCTCCCGCCCCCGCGCCCCGTGACACCCCACCTCCCGGCTCGTTGGCCACGGGGTGACCCCGCTGCGGACACCCCCCGCCCTCCCCGCCCGCCTCCCCTCGCTCACCGGCCTGCGCTTCCTCGCCGCCCTGCTGGTCGTCTGCTACCACCTCTCCCGCCAGGTCGGCACCCTGCCGGTGCTCAGCCCGCTCGCCTGGTACGGGCGTTCCGGCGTCACCTTCTTCTTCGTGCTGTCCGGTTTCGTGCTCGCCTGGACGTACGCGGACGCCCGCGTCCCGGCCCGCCGCTTCTACCGCCGCCGCCTCGCCCGGATCTGGCCGCTGCACGCCCTCACCACCGGCGCCTCGCTCGCGGTGTACGCCGCCCTCGGCGCGGCCGTCCCGGTCACCGCCGCCCTGTGGTCACTGCCGCTGCTGCACCCCTGGGGACGCGGCACCGTGATGGGCGGCAACCCGGCCGGCTGGTCGCTCGGCGACGAGGCCTGGTTCTACCTGCTCTTCCCCCTCCTGCCGCGCCTGCGCCCCGGCCTGCGCACCGCCGCCCTGTGCTGCGCCACCGGCCCGCTGCTCTGGCTCGCGGGCTCCGCCGTCACCGACCCCGCCCTGCGCAGCTGGCTCCTCGACTACCTGCCGCTCGCCCGCACCCCGCAGTTCCTGCTCGGCGCCGCCCTCGCCCTGGCCGTCCGCCGCGGCCGGCTGCCCGCCCTGCCGCTGCTCCCCGCCGCGCTCGCCGTGGCCGCCTTCCACCTCGCCCTGGTCCCCTGGCACCACGCCGTCCCCGACCCCGCCTGGTACAGCCCCTACAGCGCCTCCCAACTCCTCTCCGCCCCGCTCTTCGCCGCCCTGATCACCGCCGCCGCCCAGTCCGACCTGCGCCGCCCCGACGGCCCCCTCGCCCGCCGCCCCTGGACCACCCTCGGCAACTGGTCCTTCGCCTGGTACCTGGTCCACGAGATCACCTTCCGCCCCTGGCTCCACCACTACGGCCACCCCGCCCCCGGCCTCCCCACCGCCACCACCTGGCTCCTCCTCCTCACCGCCTCCCTCACCCTCGCCGGCACCCTCCACCACCTCGTCGAACAACCCCTGGAACGCCTCCTCCGCGACCGCCCGGCCGCCCCGCAAGTGTTCCGCCCCCGTCAGGCACCGGCGGCGCGACCGTCCGCCGCGCCGCACCCGCAGCACGTCCGCGAACGGTGACCGCGCGCCGCCCGCGGCCCTGACGGGCCCTCAGGCCCCTGCGTGGAGCGCGTACAGCTGGTTCAACTGGTCCACCCAGAAGGCCGTCCGCTCGTACGTCGAGGCCCCCTGCCGCAGCAGCCCCCGCTGCCGGGCCAGCGCGTAGAAACCGGCGCCCGCGTCACTCCCGCCGACGTAGTGGACCAGCGCCGACAGCATCGGCCCCGAGCCCGTCGGCGCGTCCCGTTCCACCACCAGCCCCAGCAGGTGCCCCATCGCGGCCCGGCCGTCCTGCCGCGAGAAGTCGAACCCGGCGAGCCCGGTCCGCTCCACCAGCTCCGCGTTCAACTCGGTGTAGGTGGTCGTCCCCCGCCGCGCCGCCACCTCCACCAGGAACTCCCGCCCCGCCTCGACGAGTTCGTCCCACTCCGATTCGTCGCGTCCCCAACTCGGCACATCCCGCCCCTTCCTGCCGCTCCGGTCTCCCGCGGAAACTACCGCACGTGCCGCCACGGCTCCGCGAACACCGCGTAGAAGTACGGCAGGCTGTCCTCGGGCCCGTTGTCCAGCCGCCGGAACACCTTCCCGATCGGGTTGCCCACCTGCCCGCTCGGCAGGTCCACCACCAGCGGGAAGCCGAACGCCATCGCTTCCTCGCCCGCCACCGCCCGCCAGGCGGCGCCGCCCTGGCGGACCATCACCTCGCCGACGTAGCAGCCGAACCCGAACAGCGTCTCCCCGACCTGCCCGCTGGCGATCCCGCTCCCCCGGAACTCCTCGATGATCCCGTCGACCGCCGCCAGGCTCCCCACCGAGTAGTCCAGCTCCACCCCGCTCACCTGCGCCGCCGACACCACGATGTCCGCCGCGAACCGCCCGGCGTTCACCACCTCCGGCGCGTACCGCAACCGCAACTCCATCTGCCCTCCCGGCCCGTGACGTTCGACAGGGTTCCGCTTCCCCCCGCCCCGCCCCCGTACACGGCCCGGGCGGATCTCATGAGCCCGCGCCGACTCGGTGACGGAGTGCTCGATCCGGATCTGCCGGACGTCGGCGAGCGGTCCGGCCCCTTCGCGGAGCAGCACCTCGACCGCGCCGGGGTCCGAACGGCCCACCCGCACTCTGCTCATGACACCACGTCAGGGAGCCGCCCCGGCCCGTGGAGGGGCGCCCGCGGCGAAGGCTCCGGGCCCGGCGGCGACGCGCACCACCGGGCCCGGAGCCTGGACCATCCCACCGCCGCGGCTACAGCACCTGCAGCACCTTGCGCAGCTCGAACGGCGTGACCTCGGAGCGGTACTCCTCCCACTCCTGGCGCTTGTTGCGCAGGAAGAAGTCGAAGACGTGCTCGCCCAGCGTCTCGGCGACGAGTTCGCTGCGCTGCATGAGGTCGATGGCCTCGCCGAGGTTCTGGGGCATGGGCTGGATGCCGAGGGCGCGGCGCTCGGCGTCGGTGAGGGCCCAGACGTCGTCGTCGGCGCCGGGGGGGAGTTCGAGGTTGTCCTCGATGCCCTTGAGGCCGGCGGCGAGGGTGACGGCGTAGGCGAGGTAGGGGTTGCAGCCGGTGTCGAGGGAGCGGACCTCGATGCGGGTGGAGCCCTGCTTGCCGGGCTTGTACATGGGGACGCGGATGAGGGCGGAGCGGTTGTTGTGGCCCCAGCAGATGTAGGAGGGGGCTTCGCCGCCGGCGCCGGCGGTGCGCTGGGAGCCGCCCCAGATGCGCTTGTAGGAGTTGACCCACTGGTTGGTGACGGCGGCGGTCTCGGCGGCGTACTTGAGCAGGCCGGCGATGAAGGAGCGGCCGACCTTGGAGAGCTGGTACTCGGCGCCGGACTCGTGGAAGGCGTTGCGGTCGCCCTCGAAGAGGGAGACGTGGGTGTGCATGCCGGAGCCGGGGAAGTGGGAGAACGGCTTGGGCATGAAGGAGGCGTGGACGCCCTGTTCGAGGGCGACCTCCTTCATGACCAGGCGGAAGGTCATGATGTTGTCGGCGGTGGAGAGCGCGTCGGCGTAGCGGAGGTCGATCTCCTGCTGGCCGGGGGCGCCCTCGTGGTGGCTGAACTCGACCGAGATGCCCATGGATTCGAGCATGGTGATGGCCTGGCGGCGGAAGTCGTGGCCGATGCCGCGCGGGGTGTGGTCGAAGTAGCCGGACTGGTCGGCGGGGGTCGGCGGGGTGCCGTCGCCGGGGAGGTCCTTGAGGAGGAAGAACTCGATCTCGGGGTGGGTGTAGAAGGTGAACCCGAGGTTGGACGCCTTCTCCAGGGTGCGCTTGAGGAC
This sequence comes from Kitasatospora sp. NPDC004272, assembly GCF_053603035.1. Classification (NCBI taxonomy): domain Bacteria; kingdom Bacillati; phylum Actinomycetota; class Actinomycetes; order Kitasatosporales; family Streptomycetaceae; genus Kitasatospora; species Kitasatospora sp. NPDC004272. The sequence continues at coordinate 5,606 of NZ_JBSGET010000109.1, forward strand.
GTAGCGCGGGTCGGCGTAGGAGGGGGAGCCGTCGGGCATCATGATGTCGCAGAACATCCGGGCGGTGCCGGGGTTCTCGGAGCGCCACGGCAGTATCTGGAAGGTGGTCGGGTCCGGCTTGGCGATCATGTCGGACTCGTAGACCCGGGCGAAGCCCTCGATCGCCGATCCGTCGAAGCCGATGCCTTCCTCGAACGCCTGCTCCAGCTCCGCCGGGGCGACCGCGACCGACTTGAGGAACCCGAGCACGTCGGTGAACCACAGTCGGACGAACCGGATGTCACGCTCTTCGAGCGTGCGAAGCACGAACTCCTGCTGCTTGCCCATGGGGACAGTCTCACCTCTGCTCTTTACGCCCGTGTTACGCCGCCCGCACCGGCCGGCCCGGCCCGGCGAAGACCTCGCCCGGACCGCGTCGCCCCCCATCATGGCGGATCTTCGCCCGCTTGCCGATCCCTGGCGGTTCCGGGGGGCGGAGGGGGGCGGAAGGGGGCGGAGGGGGGCGGCGGGACCCGGAGGGCGGAACGGGAGGCACCCCCCGCGACATAACGTCAGTTAGACGATTACACTCGGGGCATGCCGAATCTGCGTCTCGCCCTGTGCCAGATCGACCCCTGGGTCGGTGACCTCGCCCGCAACAGCGAGGAGGTGCTGCGCTGGTCGAAGCGGGCCGCCGGGTCCGGCGCCGACCTGATCGCCTTCCCGGAGATGGTGCTGACCGGGTACCCGGTGGAGGACCTGGCCTTCCGCGGCTCGTTCGTCGAGGGCTCGCGCGCCGCGCTGGTCGACCTGGCGGCGAAGCTGCAGGCCGAGGGCCTGGGCGACACCCCGGTGGTGGTGGGCTACCTGGGCCGCGGCGAGCCGGGCACCCGGTACGCGGGCAAGCCGCAGAACTGCGCGGCGGTGCTGCGCGGCGGCGAGGTGGTGACCAGGTTCGCCAAGCACTTCCTGCCGAACTACGGCGTGTTCGACGAGTACCGGTACTTCGTGCCGGGCGACCAGCTGACGGTGCTGCGGCTGCACGGCGTGGACGTGGCGCTGGCCATCTGCGAGGACATCTGGCAGGAGGGCGGCCGGGTCGCGGCCACCGGCCAGGCGGGCGCGGGCCTGCTGCTGTCGCTGAACGGTTCGCCGTACGAGCGCGACAAGGACGACGTCCGGCTGGAGCTGGTCAAGCGCCGGGCGGCCGAGGCGGGCTGCCCGCTGGTGTACCTGAACATGGTGGGCGCGCAGGACGAGCTGGTCTTCGACGGCGAGTCGCTGGTGGTCACCGAGGACGGCGAACTGCTGCTGCGCGGCCCGCAGTTCGAGGAGGCGCTGCTGGTCGTGGACCTCGACCTGCCGGCCGCGGCCGAGGACGGCCTGCCGGACGGCACGGTGCTGGCCGACGGCCTGAGGCTGACCAGGGTCGACCTGGGCGGCGCGCCGAAGGAGTCGGCGGCGCCGGTCGCGCCGCAGGTCGGCGAGCGGCTGGACGACGAGGCCGAGGTGTACGCGGCGCTGGTCGAGGGCACCCGGGCGTACGTCCGCAAGAACGGGATGCGCTCGGTGCTGATCGGCCTGTCCGGCGGCATCGACTCGGCGCTGGTGGCGGCGATCGCGGTGGACGCGATCGGCGCGGAGAACGTGTACGGCGTCTCGATGCCCTCGCGCTACTCCTCGCAGCACTCGCGGGACGACGCGGCCGAGCTGGCCCGCCGCACCGGCCTGCACTTCCGCACGGTGTCGATCGCCCCGATGTTCGACGCGTACATGGGCGCCGCCGAGCTGACCGGCCTGGCCGAGGAGAACCTGCAGTCGCGGCTGCGCGGCACGCTGCTGATGGCGATCTCCAACCAGGAGGGGCAGATCGTCCTGGCGCCGGGCAACAAGAGCGAGCTGGCGGTCGGCTACTCGACGCTGTACGGCGACTCGGTGGGCGCGTACGGGCCGATCAAGGACGTGTACAAGACGCTGGTGTTCAAGCTGGCGCGCTGGCGCAACGCGCAGGCCGAGGCCCGCGGCGAGGTGCCGCCGATCCCGGAGAACACCATCGTCAAGCCGCCGTCCGCCGAGCTGCGGCCGGACCAGAAGGACACCGACTCGCTGCCCGACTACGACCTGCTGGACGCCGTGCTGGCCCGGTACGTGGAGGGCGACGAGGGCCGGGACGCGATCGTCGCCGCCGGGTACCCGGCCGAGGTGGTGGACCGGGTGGTGCGGCTGGTGGACACCGCCGAGTACAAGCGCCGGCAGTACCCGCCGGGCCCGAAGGTCTCGCCGAAGAACTTCGGCCGCGACCGCCGGCTGCCCATCACCAACCGCTGGCGGCAGGGCTGACGGCCGGGGGCCGCAGGGCTGACAGTGCGGGCCGCAGGGGTTAGGGTGAGCGCCGCAGCACGCGCCCGATCATGGACGGCGCGCCGGACCGAGGAGGTGGGAGAGATCACCGTGCAGGTCGTCGAGGTGCTCCCCCGCCGCCGGGTCGCGACCTGACCGGACGGGGAGCCCGCCAGGCTCTTCGAGAGGTCCCCGTGTCACTCCCCCCTGCCCCCCTGATCGACCGGCTGCGCGCCGCCGGGTGCGTCTTCGCCGAGGACGAGGCCCGGCTGCTGCTGGCCGCCGCCGACGATCCCGCCCGGCTCGACGAGATGGTCGGACTCCGGTGCGCCGGCCACCCGTTGGAGCAGGTGGTGGGCTACGCCGAGTTCGCCGGGCTGCGGGTGTCGCTCGCGCCCGGGGTGTTCGTGCCGCGCCGCCGCAGCGAGTTCCTGGTCGAGCGGGCCGCCGCGCTGGGCCGCCCCGGCGCGGTGCTGCTCGACCTGTGCTGCGGCTCCGGCGCGATCGGCGCGGCGCTGGCCGCCCGGCTCGGCCCCGGCGTCGAACTGCACGCCGCGGACGTCGACCCGGCGGCGGTGGCCTGCGCCCGCCGCAACCTGGCCCCGTACGGCGGACGGGTGCACCTGGGCGACCTGGACGCCCCGCTGCCGCCCGACCTGCGCGGCCGGGTCGACCTGCTGCTGGTCAACGCCCCGTACGTGCCGACCGGCGAGATCCCGCTGCTGCCCCCGGAGGCCCGCGACCACGAGCCCGCGACCGCGCTGGACGGCGGGACGGACGGCCTGGCCGTCCAGCGCCGGGTCGCGGCGGCCGCCCCGCGCTGGCTGGCGCCCGGCGGCCTGCTGCTGATCGAGACCAGCGCCCGCCAGGCCCCGGCCACCGCCGCGCTGCTGGCGGCGGCGGGGCTCGTCCCGCGCACCGAGCAGGACGGCGAGCGGGACGCCACCGTGGTGATCGGGCGGCGTCAGTAGCGGTAGTCGGCGGCCACCGCGAGGTGGTCGCTGGCGTCCGCCGGGAGGGTGCGGGAGTCGGTCGGGACCAGGCCGCCCTTGCTGAGGATCTGGTCGATCCGGGCGGTCGGGAAGGAGGCCGGCCAGGAGAAGCCGAAGCCGTCGCCCGCCGCGCCCTGGGCGGAGCGCATCTGCGAGGTGACCGGGGCCAGGCTGCGGTCGTTCATGGTGCCGTTGAGGTCGCCGAGCAGCAGCACCCGGCGCAGCGGCTCGTGCTCGATCGCGTCGCCGAGGGCCTGCGCGCTGACGTCGCGCCGGCCGGCCGTGAAGCCGGTGTCGAACTTGACCCGCACCGAGGGCAGGTGGGCGACGTACACCGCGAGCGGGCCCTTGGGGGTGGTGACCCGGGCCCGGAAGGCCCTGGTCCAGCCCATCTTGATGTCGACCACCGAGACCTCGTCGATCGGGTAGCTGGACCACAGCCCGACGGTGCCCTCCACCACGTGGTACGGGAAGGCGGCGGCCAGCCCGTCGGCGTACCCGGGGGCGGCGGAGGCGGACAGCTCCTCCAGCGCGACGATCTCGGCGCCGGAGCCGGTGAGCATCCGGACGGTGCCCTGCGGGTCGTCGTTGGCGGCGGCCACGTTGTGGGTCAGGACGGTGAAGTCGCCGGGCCCGCTGCCCTTGTCGACCAGCAGCGCGCCGAACAGGTTCAGCCAGACCGCGCCGGGCAGCAGCGCCGCGACCAGCGCCACCCCGGCCCGCCGCCAGAGCGCGAGCCCGAGCAGCACCGGGACGGCCAGGCCGAGCCAGGGCAGGAAGGTCTCCAGCAGGCTGCCCAGGTTGCCGACGGCGTTGGGCACCTGGGCGTGGAACACCAGCAGCCCGGTCACCAGCAGGCCGAGCGCGCTGAGCGGCCACCCGCGCCGCCAGTCGAACCAGCGGCGCAGCTTCTCCCGCCGCCCCGCGGGCCGCTCCGGCTCCTGCGCCAGTACCGCCGGGCCGTCCGCCCGCACCATCGTCCGCTCCTCGCCGTCGCACCCGGCCGACTCGCCCGCCGGCCGGCCGGGCCGCCCGACGGCGGCCCCGACCTGCCCCGATCCGATTCTCGGCTCAGCCTATGACGGGATGGACGCGGCGAAGTGCCCGGGAAGTTCCGCCCCTGCGCCGGACGGGGTGCGCCCGGGGGCCCCGGGCGGGCGGCGGACGGGACGGTTCAGCGGGCGGCGGACGGGACGGGCCCGGCCCCGGCGGACGGGGCGGCGCCGATGCCCTGCAGGGCGGCGTCGACCATCTGCCGGGGCAGGTCCGGGTCCTCCAGCGGCGAGTCGTCCCACAGGACGGTGCGCAGCAGGATCGGGCCGATCAGCAGCTCGCAGAGCAGTTCCTGGTCCAGGTCGGCGCGCAGTTCGCCCGCCTCGACGCCGCGCCGGACGATCTGCCGGACCAGCTCGCGCCGGGGCCGCACCACCCGCTCCTGGTAGGTGTGCTTGAGCTCGGGCCAGCTGTTCATCTGGCCGAGCGCGGAGCGGACCACCCAGCGGGAGCGCTTGATCAGGCCGCGCCGGCGCATGTAGTCGACGGCGTTGATCAGGTCGTCCCGGTAGGTCGGGCCGAGCAGCGGGGGCAGCGGCTCCTCCAGCCGGGCCACCACGTCCACCAGCAGGGCCTCCTTGTTGGGCCAGCGCCGGTAGATGGTGGCCTTGCCGACGCCCGCCTCGGCGGCGATCCGCTCGATGGACAGCTCGGCCAGGCCGGTGCCGTCCTCCATCAGCTTCTCGACGGCGGCGTAGATGGCCTGTTCGGCGGCCTCGCTGCGCGGACGGCCCCGCCGCGGAGCGTCCTGCTCCGCGGCGGGACCGGGGTACGGCGGGAGCGGAGTGTCGGCGCTCGTCATGGCCCTATTCTCCACCCTCGTGATCACACCTTGGCGGTGCTCGCGCCGGAGTCCGTCCGGCCCTGCGGGGCGGCCGCCGGGGCGCCCGGTCCGCCGGCCGCGGCGCCCTTGGCGGGCAGCAGGAGCAGCGCCAGCACCGCGCCGAGCACGGTGACGCCGGCCGAGACGCCGGAGACCACGTGCATGGCGTGGATGAAGGCGTCCTTCGCCGGGTCGACCAGCGCGGGCAGCTGGAGCTTCTCGGCCGTCCCGAGGGTCGACTCGATCGACTCGCCGGCCCGGTCGCGGAACTGCTCGGGGACGGCGGACAGGTGGTCCTGCATGCCGTTGCGGTAGACCGTGGAGAGCAGCGCGCCGAGCACCGCGATGCCGAGCGAGCCGCCGACCTGACGGAAGGTGTTGTTCAGCGCGGAGCCGGCGCCGGCCTTCTCCCGCGGCAGCGCGCCCATGATGGCCACGGTCACCGGCGGCATGACGTGCGCCATGCCGGTGCCCATCACGAAGCCGAGCACGATCAGCAGCCAGATCGGGCTGGTCGCGGTCAGGAAGGCGTAGCCGAGGAAGCCGACGGTGACCAGCAGCATGCCGCCGGCGCAGGTGGCGCGGACGCCGAAGCGGTCGACCACCAGCCGGGCCCGCGGCGCGAAGAGCAGCTGGGCGACGGCCAGCGGCAGCATCAGCTCGCCGGCCTCCAGGGCGCTGTAGCCGCGGACGCTCTGGATGTAGAACACGCCGAAGAAGGAGACGCCCATCAGCGCGAAGAACACGATGCCGACCACGCCGATCGAGGCCGAGAACACCTTGTTGCGGAACCAGGTGACGTCCAGCGCCGGGTGCCGGCTGTGCTTCTCGAACAGCACGAAGGCGACCAGCGCGAGCACGCCGACCAGGGTCGGGACCCAGGCCTTCGGGTCGGTGAAGTCGGCCAGTTCGCCGCCCTTGATGATGCCGTAGATCAGGGCCACCAGGCCGACGATGGACAGCAGCACGCCGACCGGGTCGAGCTTGCCGGGGTTGGGGTCCTTGGAGTCCGGGACGAGCCAGCCCATCAGGGCGAGCGCCACGACCACGATCGGGACGTTGACCAGGAAGACCGAGCCCCACCAGAAGTGCTCGATCAGCAGGCCGCCGGTGATCGGGCCGATGGCGATGGCCAGGCCGACCGCGCCGGCCCAGATGCCGATCGCCTTGGGCTGCTCGTGCCGCTCGAAGACGTTCATGATGATGGCCAGCGTGGCGGGCATCACGAAGGCGCCGCCGAGGCCCATCACGGCGCGGTAGCCGATGAGTTCGCCCGGGCTGGCGGCCATCGCGGACAGCAGCGAGCCGAGGCCGAAGACCAGCATGCCCGCCAGCAGCGTCCACTTGCGGCCGAACCGGTCGCCGAGCAGGCCGGCGGTGAACAGCAGGCCCGCGAAGACCAGCGTGTAGGAGTTGATCGCCCATTCCAGGTCGCTCTGGCTCGCGCCGAGGCCCACCGGGGCGGGGGTGGCGATGGTCTTCATCGCCACGTTGAGGATCGAGTTGTCGAGGACGACGACGAGCAGGGCGAGCACCAGGGTGCCCAGGATCCACCAGCGTCGGCGGTGTACGGCTTCCGGCACCCGGGGTGCCTGGACAGCTGCGGTCGGCGAGGTCATGCGAACAGCCTAGCCGGTTTTTCAATACGAGACGGTCTCGTATCGCAACTGCACGGGCAAGGAACGGCAAAGACCTCCCCAAGGGCTCCGCCCGGGCCCGCCCGGTCCTCCCCGGCACCCGTCCCGACCCCGCCGGACACGAGCGGGACTCCCGACTCTTTGCGCGCGGCCCGCGGCGTGCAAGCATGGAGCCAGATCCGGGGACGCCGCACGGCGCCTCGAGACGACACACACCAGGAGCCTGTTCGATGAACAACGCCTCTCCGCTTCAGCCTGCCCAGACGCAGGACGCGCCCGCCGGCACCACCCTCTACGGCGGGGTCACCAACCGCCGGGTCACCGTCCGGGACCTCGCCAAGGCCAAGCGCAACGGCGAGCGCTGGGCCATGCTCACCGCCTACGACGCCCTCACCGCCGGGGTCTTCGACGAGGCCGGCATCCCCGTCCTGCTGGTCGGCGACTCCGCCGGCAACTGCCACCTCGGCTACGAGACCACGGTGCCGGTGACCATGGACCAGATGGTGATGATGTCCGCCGCCGTCGTCCGCGGCACCCAGCGCGCCCTGATCGTCGCCGACCTGCCGTTCGGCTCCTACCAGGAGTCCCCCGCCCAGGCCATGCACAACGCCGCCCGCCTGATGAAGGAGGCCGGCGTCCAGGCCGTCAAGCTGGAGGGCGGCGAGCGCAGCGCCCGCACCATCGAACTGCTCGTCGACGCCGGCATCCCGGTGATGGCCCACATCGGCCTCACCCCGCAGTCCGTGCACGCCTTCGGCGGCTACCCCGTCCAGGGCCGCGGCGACGAGGCCGCGCACCAGCTGCTGCGCGACGCGAAGGCCGTCCAGCAGGCCGGCGCCTTCGCCGTCGTCCTGGAGGCCGTCCCCGCCGAGCTCGCCGCGCAGGTCACCGAGCACTCCGCGATCCCCACCGTCGGCATCGGCGGCGGCCCCGGCACCGACGCGCAGGTCCTGGTCTGGACCGACTTCGCCGGCATGACGGCCGGCCGCGTCCCCAAGTTCGTCAAGCAGTACGCCGACCTCCGCTCGACCCTCGCCCGCGCCGCGGCCGAGTTCGCCACCGACGTCCGCGAGGGCGCCTTCCCGGGCCCGGAGCACTCCTTCAGCTGAAGGAGAGGGCGAAAACAGGGGCTCGGGGATCGGCGGGTCCGTGCTGCTGAGGGCCGGAGCCCATGCCCGCAACGACAGTGCACCGCCAGCAGCCACGGCCTCGCCGTTCCCCGAGCCCTCTGGTGGTGCCCCCCTATCACCGCTCTGACAGCGCCGTGACAGCGAGCTGACAGGCGGCCCCGGCACGGTGTTCCCATGACACGAATCGAGCGGAACGCCGTGGAGGTCCACGGCATCGTGAAGCACTACGGGGAGACGAAGGCCCTGGACGGGGTCGACCTGACGGTGCGCGAGGGGACGGTGCTGGGGTTGCTCGGGCCGAACGGGGCCGGGAAGACCACGCTGGTGCGGGTGCTGTCCACGCTGATCAAGCCGGACGCGGGCACGGCGTTCGTCGGGGGCTACGACGTGCTGCGCCAGCCCAAGCAGTTGCGCCGCACCATCGGCCTGACCGGCCAGTACGCCTCGGTGGACGAGCTGCTGTCGGGCTACGAGAACCTGTACCTGATCGGGCGGCTGCTGGACCTCCCGGCGAAGGCGGCCAAGGCCCGGGCCGCCGAGCTGCTGGAGCGCTTCTCGCTGACCGAGGCGGCCAAGCGGCCCGCCAAGGGCTACTCGGGCGGCATGCGCCGCCGGCTGGACCTGGCCGCGTCGATGATCGGCCGGCCGAAGGTGCTGTACCTGGACGAGCCCACCACCGGCCTGGACCCGCGCACCCGCAACGAGGTGTGGGACGAGGTGCAGCGGATGGTCGGCGAGGGTTCGACGGTGCTGCTGACCACCCAGTACATGGAGGAGGCCGAGCAGCTCGCGCACGCGCTGACCGTGATCGACAAGGGCCGGGTGATCGCCAACGGCGGCGTCCGGGAGCTGAAGGCCCAGGTCGGCGGCCGGAGCCTGCAGGTGCGCCCGGCCGACCCGGCGCAGCTCGCCGAGATGGCGCACGCCCTGCGGCAGGCGGGCGTCCAGGCCACCTTCTCCGCCGAGTCGGAGCTGCTCTCGGTGCACCTGGCCGACGACGCCCTGCTGACCACCGTGATCGGGGTGCTGGGCACCCGCGGCTTCGGGATCGCCGGGATCGACACCGAACTGCCCAGCCTGGACGAGGTGTTCCTGACCATCACCGGCGGTAGGCCCGCCGTCCCCGCCCAGTCCCGTGACAAGGAGCCCGTCGCATGAGCACCGCCACCCTGACCCCCGCTCCCGCCGCGGCCGCCGGCGAGGACGACACCCGGATCGGCCTGCGGGCCAACCTGCGCCACCTGGGCGCGCTGACCCGCCGGAACCTGATGCGGATCAAGGCCGACCCGGAGTCGATGCTGGACGCGCTGCTGATCCCGGTCATCATGATCGTGCTGTTCGTCTACGTGTTCGGCGGCGCGATGTCCGGCAACCAGCACGAGTACATGCAGTACATGGTGCCCGGCCTGCTCGGCACCACCGGCCTGAACCTGGCGATGGCGCTCGGCACCGGCCTGAACACCGACTTCCAGACCGGCGTGATGGACCGCTTCCGCACCCTGCCGATCGGGCGCTCGGCGGTGCTGCTGTCGAAGATGATCGCCGAGACGCTGCGCGCCGTGGTCGCCTTCGTGGTGCTGATCGGCTTCGCGATGGTCCTCGGGATGGACATCGACGGCGGCCCGCTGAAGCTGCTGGGCGCGGTCGGCCTGTCGCTGGTGTTCGGCTCCTCGCTGATGTGGGTGTCGATGCTGCTGGGCATGTCGCTGCGCAGCGCCCAGGCGGTGCAGGGCATGTCGATGCTGGTGATGATGCCGCTGCAGTTCGGCAGCTCGATCTTCGCCAACCCGACCACCATGCCGGGCTGGCTGCAGGCGTTCACCAAGCACAACCCGCTGTCCGCGCTGGCCGACGCCTGCCGGGCCCTGATCAACGACCAGCCGGTGGGCAACTCGGTCCTGACGGTGCTGGTCTGGTCGGCGGCGATCACCGTGGTGACCGCGCCGCTGGCGGTGGCCCGCTTCCGCAAGCGCACCTGACGGTGGGTCAGCGGTCCCCGGTGCCGAACGGGCCGGGATCGTTCAACAGGGCGGACGCCTCGCGCAGCGTGAGGCGTCCGCCCCGTTCGTACGAGGCCAGGTAGTCGTCCTCGCCGAGCAGTTCGCGGGCGGCGGCGGTGCAGCGGGCGTACTCGCTGCGCTCCATGAACGAGCCGGGCATGCCGCTGAGGCCCTCGTGGGCGCCGAGCAGTTCGGCGGCGCGGCGGGCGGCCTCGGGTTCGCCGTGCAACCGGGCGTACTCGACCAGGGCTCCGGCGACCGGCGTCATCAGCATCATCGCCATGTGCTCGACGAAGACCATGACGCCGCTCTCGCCCTCGGTCATCGTGCGGCGGCCGGCCCGCATCAGCGCCAGGCCGGCCGCCGGGTCGCCGGCGCGGGCCACCACCCAGCCGCGGATGCAGGCGACGATGCCGGCGAACACCGAGGGGACGGGGCCGCGCAGGCCCGGGTCGGCGGGCAGCTCGTCGAGCACGGCGAGCGCCTCGGCGTACTCGCCGCGCCGCACGCACAGGTTGCACAGCACCAGCCGCCCGTACATCCGGGCGCCCTCGGCGTCGTTGGTGTCGGCGGCGGCCTCGGCGACCGCCTCGCGGACCATCCGCTCGCCGCCCTCCGGGTCGCGTTCGGCCACCACCTCGCCGAGCCGGGCCCGCAGCATCGGGACCTCCTGGTGGGCGCCGAGCTGGACGGACAGCTCGATGGCCTGTCGGAAGGCCGCCTCGGCCTGGACGGCGTCGCCGGACTTGGTGGCGTTCTCGGCCTTGCCGGAGAGCGCGTCGGCCATGCCCCAGCGGTCGCCCAGCCCGGTGTAGAGGGCCAGCGCTTCTTCGCTGTCGGCGATCGCCTGGTCGAGGCCGCCGGCCAGGTCGTTGAGCAGCCGGGCGCGCAGTTGCAGGGCGAAGGCCAGGTCGAGCGGGCCGCCGTGCACCCGGGCCCCGGCCACCGCGTCGTCCATCACCGCGCGGGTGCGCTCCATCTCGCCGGTGAGGAAGACGGTGAACACCCGGCCGAGCACCGGCTGCCGGTAGGACTGCGGCAGTTCGGGGGTGTAGGCGGCCAGGATGCGCTGGGCGGTCTCCAGCGCGCCGGAGTTCTCCAGCAGGCTCATGTCCCCGGCGAACAGGCTGATCAGCCGGTGCAGGCCGAGCTGGCGGCGGGCCTCGTCGAGCAGCTCGGGCGGCATCGGCAGCGGCCCGTCCAGCGGTCCGGCGGCGAGCGGGACGGGCGGCGGGGCGTCGTCGGCGTACGGGTCGGGGCCGAGCGCGGCGACCGCCTCGTACCAGGCGCGGGACTCGTCGCGGTAGTCGCGCAGCATCCAGTAGCCGGCCATCGACAGGGCCAGCGCCAGCGCCTCCTGCTCCTGGCCGGTGTCGACGGCCCGGCGCAGCGCGGCCCGGACGTTCTCCTGCTCGCGGTCGAGGCGGTCGAGCTCGTCGAGCTGGCCGGGGCCGTGCAGGCCGAGGTACGCGGTGCGGCTGAGTTCCCGGTAGTGGGCGGTGTGGCGGTCGCCGGTACCGGGTTCGGCGGCCTCGGCGAGGCGTTCGGCGGCGTACTCGTGGATGGTCTCCAGCATCCGGTAGCGCGGCCGGTCGCCGAGGCCCGCGACCAGCAGCGACTTGTCGACCAGCGAGAGCAGCAGGTCGGCTACCTCCTCCCGGCGGACCAGGTCGCCGTCGGCGACGACCTGTTCGGCGGCCTCCAGGGTGCAGCCGCCGGCGAACACCGAGAGCCGGCGCAGCACCGCGCGCTCGCGGGTGCCGAGCAGGTCCCAGGACCAGTCGACGACGGCGCGCAGGGTCTGCTGGCGGGGCAGCAGGGTGCGCGAGCCGGCGGTGAGCAGGGCGAACCGGGAGTCGAGGCGGTCGGCGAGCTGGCGCGGGGTGAGGCCGCGCAGCCGGGCGGCGGCGAGTTCGATGGCCAGCGGGAGGCCGTCCAGGCGGCGGCAGAGTTCGGCGCAGGCGTCCGGGTCCTGTTCGGTGCGGAAGCCGGGGCGGGCGGCGGCGCCGCGTTCGGCGAGCAGCCGCAGCGCGGCGGGGTCGGGCAGCGGTTCGACCGGCAGCACGCTCTCGCCGGGGACACCGAGCGGTTCGCGGCTGGTGGCGAGGACGGTGACGCCGGGGCAGTCGGCGAGCAGCCGGTCGGCGAGGTCGGCGGCGGCCTGGACGACGTGCTCGCAGTTGTCGATCAGCAGCAGGACGCGGCGGCGGCCGAGGTGGTCGACCAGCCGGGAGACCGGGTCCTTGCGGCCGCCCTCGATGGCGTCGGCGACCGCGCCGCCGGTGTGCAGCACCGTCTCGCGCAGGCCGAGCGCGGAGGCGACCGCGTCCGGGACGGCGGCGGGGTCCTCCAGCGGGGCGAGTTCGACCTGCCAGACGCCGCCGGGCCAGCGGGCGGCGTCCTGTTCGCGGCGGCCCGCCTCGATCGACAGCCGGGTCTTGCCGGAGCCGCCGGGGCCGGTCAGCGTGGTGAGCCGGCCGGCCGTCAGGGCCTCGGCGACGGTGGCGAGTTCGCCGTCCCGGCCGACGAAGCTGGTCCGGCCGGGGCGGAGGTTGCCGGGTGCCGGGGCGGCCGGGGGCGCGGCGGGGGCGGGGGCGGGGGCCGGTTCGCCCTGCAGCAACTCCCGGTGCAGGGCCCGCAGTTCGGGGCCGGGGTCGGTGCCGAGCTCCTCGGCCAGGGTGCGCCGGACCTCCTCGTAGTGGCCGAGCGCCTCGGCGGTGCGGCCGGCCGCCCGCAGGGCGCGCAGCCGCAGCGCCTGGAGCTGCTCGTCGAAGGGGTGGTCGCGGCAGAGTTCGGCGAGTTCGGCGGTGACCTCGGCGGTGCGGCCGAGGGCGAGTTCGGCGGTCAGCCGGTGCCGGCGGGCCTCCTCACGCTGGGCCTCCAGCCGGGCGGCGGGGGCGGTGCGGTCCGGCAGGTCGGCGAGGGCGGGGCCGCGCCACAGCGCGAGCGCGGCGGTCAGCTGCTCGGCGGCGGCGGCCGGGTCGCCGTCCCGCAGGGCGCGGGCGCCGTCGGCGGCCCGGCGCTGGAACTCGGCGACGTCGGTGCGCGGGTCGGTCAGCCAGTACCCGGCGGGGCCGGAGCCGATCTCGGACCGGCCGACGGTCCGGCGCAGCCGCCCGACCAGGGTCTGCAGCGCGGCGGCGGCGTCCTGCGGCGGCTCGTCGGCCCACACCTCGTCGGCGAGCAGCTCGGCGGGCACGGGACGGCCCTGGCGCAGCGCGAGCGCGGCCAGCAGCGCGCGCAGCCGGGCACCGCCGAGGGCGACCGGGGTGCCGTCGTCGTGGTGGGCGGTGGTGGTGCCGAGGATGCCGTAGTGCACCAGCCCATTCTGGGGGACGCGCCGACGCCCGGGCGCACACCCGTGCGGACGGGCCGGTGCGGGCCGGCGGGAGCCGGTGCGGGCCGACGGCCGACGGGAGCCGGTGCGGGCCGGCGGGCGGCGGGAGCCGGTGCGGCGGAACGCCCGGCCGCTCCCGGACGTTCACCCGGGGCCGCTTGTCCCGCGCGCCCGGTCGACGGCATGATCGGACGCCCGTCCCGCCACCACCTCCCGGAGCCCCCTCGCCATGACCTACGCCAGCACCGGCCAGCGCAGCGCGGAGAACCGGATCAGTCCGATCTTCCTGGCGCTGGCCGCCATCCTGCTCGCCTCCGGCTGGGCCCTGGCCGCCTCCTGGGGCAACATGCGCGTCGGGGTGTTCCTGTTCGTGGTCTCCGGCTGGATGGTCTCGCTCTGCCTGCACGAGTACGCGCACGCCCGCACCGCGCTGGCGGGCGGCGACCTCACGGTCGGCACCAAGGGCTACCTGACGCTGAACCCGCTGAAGTACGGGCACGTGGTGCTGAGCTTCGTGCTGCCGGTGGTCTTCGTGATCATGGGCGGCATCGGCCTGCCCGGCGGCGCGGTGTACATCGAGCGGGACCGGATCGCCGGCCGGCTCAAGCACAGCCTGATCTCGGCGGCCGGCCCGCTGGTGAACGTGCTGTTCGGCATGGTGACGCTGGTGCTGGTCAGCGGGGGCTGGTTCGACGACCCGGACGTGCCGTCCGTGCTCGGCGAGTACACGTTCACCGTCTCGCCGCTGCCCGCCGCGCTGGCCTTCCTGGCCTACCTGCAGGTGACCGCGGCGATCCTGAACCTGCTGCCGGTGCCGGGCCTGGACGGCTACGGCATCGTCGAGCCCTGGCTGTCGTACAAGGTCCGGCGGGCGGTCGCCCCGTACGCGCCCTACGGCATGCTGCTGCTGTTCGCGCTGATGTGGCAGAGCCAGGTCGGGCAGTGGATGTACGACCTGGTGTCGGGGATCTTCGACCTGTTCGGCGTCGACTCCCGGTACATCGGCCTCGGGCACGAGCTCTTCAGCTTCTGGAAGGACTAGGCCCGGGCCGGAGCGGCCCCGCTCAGCCCCGTTCGGCGGGGGCGGCCGCGGCGCGGCGCGCGATCCGGTCCTTGCGCAGGTGGTACCAGGCGATGTTGCTGGCCACGACGGCCAGCAGGACCCACAGCACGCCGTACCAGTTCTCCTTGGCGAACGAGACCACCGCGGCGGCCACCGCCAGGACGAGGACGGTCGAGGCGTACAGGGCGGTGCGGGGCATGGCGGGGCTCCTCGGGGGCGGCGGTGTGCCCGGCCATTCTCGCCGACCGAACGGGGCGGCCGGGGCCGGGGGTGGGACGGAGGGGGCGCGCGCCGGGGGCCCGGGGCCGGCCGCGGCGCGCGCCGGGCTCACACGTCGGTGATCCGCAGGCCCGCGTGGGCCTTGTAGCGGCGGTTGACCGCGATCAGGTTGGCGACCAGCGACTCCACCTGGTGGGCGTTGCGCAGCCGGCCCGCGAAGATGCCGCGCATGCCGGGGATCCGGGAGGCGAGCGCCTGCACGGTCTCGGTGGCGGCCCGGTCCTCGCCGAGCACCATCACGTCGGTGTCGATCCGCTCCACGCTCTCGTCCTGGAGCAGCACCGCGGACAGGTGGTGGAAGGCCGCGGTGACGGTGGAGTCGGGCAGCAGCGCGGCGGCCTGCTGGGCGGCCGAGCCCTCGGGGACCTGCAGCGGGTAGGCGCCCTGCTTGTCGAAGCCCAGCGGGTTGACGCAGTCGACCACGATCTTCCCGGCGAGTTCGGCGCGCAGCGAGACCAGCGTCTCGGCGTGGCCGTCCCAGGGCACCGCGACGATCACCACGTCGCTGTCGGCCGCGCAGGCCGCGTTGTCGGCGCCGCGGATGCCCAGGCCCAGTTCGGCCGCGCAGGCTTCGGCGCGTTCGGCGCTGCGAGAGCCGATCACCACCTGCTGTCCGGCCCTGGCCAGCCGCAGGGCCAGGCCGCGGCCCTGGTCGCCGGTGCCGCCGAGCACGCCCACCACCAGGTGGGAGACGTCGGGCAGGTTCCGGCCCGGACCGGCCGTCGCGTTCACTGAATCGGGTTGCGTCATGGCGAAGATCCTGCCAAACCCGCCGCCGGGGCAGCATGCTGTCGCGCATGGACGCGGTGAGAGTTTCCGCACTCCGGCACTCGCTGGCCGGCACCGGGTGGCCCGAGCGGGCCGGCGCCTTCGCCGCCGCGCTGCGCGGTTCGGTGACCAGGCGCAGCGCGAGCGGCCTGCTGCTGGTCGGCACCCCCCGCTACGAGCCGTGGCACCTGGCGGCGCACCTGAGCGACGAGGCCGCGTACGCCGGGCTGCCGGAGCTGGCCCCGACGCTGCTGCGGCACTCCGTCCCGGCGGGCGCGCCGGAGCACCTGGCCTGCGGGCTGCCCCGGCTCGCGGGGGCGCGCGCGGGCGCGACAGTGCTGCTGGTGGCGCCCGGCCCGGCCGACGCGCCGCTGCTGGAGCGGCTGGACGACGCCCGCCGGGCCGGGGCGGTGCTGCTGGCGCTGGACGACGGCGACCCGGAGCTGGCCGACCTGGCGCACGAGCGGCTGACCGTGCCGGGGGCCGCCCCGGAGCCGTTCGAGCTGGTCCAGCACCTGGTCAGCTCGGCCACCACGGCCGCCCCGGCGCGCTCCCGGCTGTCCCGGCTGGCCGAGCGGCTGACCTCCTCGCCGGTGCTGCGCTGGTAGCCGCGCCCCCTCGGGCACCGGGAGAAAACCGGTTGCCCCGCCGCGCCGCGGTGGCGCAGCATCTGGCCATGTGACAGGCACCGCTCCGTTCCTCCGCAGGCTGCTCCCGGACACCGCGCCCTGGCGGGCCTCGCGGGACTTCCGGCTGCTCTGGCTGTCGGGGTGCGTGACGGGCTTCGGCAGTTTCCTGTCGTTCGTGGCGCTGCCGATCCAGATCAAGCAGCTGACCGGCTCGACCTTCGCGGTGGGCCTGGTCGGCGCGTTCGAACTGGTGCCGCTGGTGGTGTTCGGCCTGTGGGGCGGCGCCCTGGCGGACGCGCTGGACCGCCGCCGCCTGGTGCTGCTGAGCGAGGCCGGGCTGGCCCTGTTGGCGGCCCTGCTGCTGGCCAACGCGCTGCTGCCGCACCCGCTGCTGTGGCCGGTCTACCTGGTGGCGGCGCTGACCGCGGCGCTGGCCGGGCTGCAGCGCCCGGCGCTGGACTCGATGGTCCCCCGGGTGGTGGCGCACGACCAGCTGCCCGCCGCGTTCGCCCTCAACTCGCTGTACCGCAACGTCGCCTCGGTGGCCGGGCCGCCGCTGGCGGGCGTGGTGGTCGCGCTGGCCGGCGCCCGCAGCGCCTACGCGCTGGACCTGCTGACCTTCCTGGCCTCGCTGCTGCTGATCGTCCGGATGCGGCCGGTGCCGCCCGCCGAGAGCGCCGAGGCCCCGTCGCTGCGCACCATCGGGCAGGGCCTGGCGTACGCCTGGAGCCGCAAGGACCTGCTGGGCACCTACGCGATCGACCTGGTGGCGATGCTGTTCGCCTACCCGGTGGCGCTGTACCCGTTCCTGGCCGCCGAGCTGGACGCCGAGTGGGCGCTGGGCCTGCTGTACGGGGCGACGGCGGCCGGGGCGCTGCTGGTGGCGGCGACCGGCGGCTGGACGGCCCGGGTGCACCGGCACGGGCGGATGCTGCTGTTCGCGGCGCTCGGCTGGGGCGGGGCGGTGGCGCTGGCGGGCCTGGCCGGGAACGTCTGGCTGGTGCTGCTGTTCCTGGCGGTGGCCGGCGGGGCGGACCAGATCAGCGGGGTGGCCCGGTCGACGCTGTGGAACCAGTCCATCCCCGACGGGCTGCGCGGGCGGCTCGCCGGGGTGGAGGTGCTCTCGTACTCGGTGGGCCCGCAGCTGGGCCAGGTGCGGGCGGGCGGGATGGCCGCGCTGGTCGGGGTGCGCGGCTCGATCTGGGCGGGCGGGCTGCTGTGCGTGGCGGGCGTGCTGGCGCTGACCGCGGCGATCCCGAAGCTGCTGGCCTGGGACTCGCGGACCGACCCGCACGCGCTGGCGGTGCGCGAGCAGCACGAGCGCCAGGCCGCGGGCGTCTCCTGAGGGCCGCTCAGCCGCCGGCGGGCGGCTCCCCGTCGTTCCAGCGCGGGTCGTCCTTCCACTCCTGGTTGCGCTCGGCGGCGGTCTCCAGGGCGCGCGCGGCCTCCTCCCGGCTCGGGTAGGGGCCGAGCCGGTCCTTGGCCGGGCACTCCGGGCCCTCCTCGACCTTGCCGTGCTTGATGCAGTAGAACCACTCCCCCGGCTGCCCGGTGGGCTTGCTGCGGCCGAACACCATCGTCTGCTCCTCCTGTCCCGCGGCGGTCGGTGGTGATCCTTTCCCACCGCGGCGGTCGTACACGCGGCCGGGTCCGGACCGGCGGCGGCCGATACACTCGCCGTCATGGCTCTGGTACCCGGCACGCTGTCCCCCACCCGCAAGGTCCCCGCGCACATCGCGCGTCCGGAGTACGTCGGCAAGCCCGCGCCGACGCCGTACACCGGCCCCGAGGTGCAGGACGCCGAGACGGTCGAGAAGATGCGGATCGCCGGGCGGATCGCGGCGCGGGCGATGGCCGAGGCGGCGAAGCTGATCGCCCCGGGTGTGACCACCGACGAGCTGGACGCCGTCGCGCACGCCTACATGTGCGACCACGGCGCGTACCCGTCGGACCTCGGCTACCGGGGCTTCCCGAAGTCGATCTGCACCTCGGTCAACGAGGTGATCTGCCACGGCATCCCGGACTCGACCGTGCTGCGGGACGGCGACATCGTCAACATCGACGCCACCGCGTACATCCACGGCGTGCACGGCGACCTGAACGCCACCTACCTGTGCGGCGAGGTGGACGAGGAGTCCCGGCTGCTGGTCGAGCGCACCGAGGAGGCGCTGAACCGGGCGATCAAGGCGGTCAAGCCGGGCCGGCAGGTCAACGTGATCGGCCGGGTCATCGAGTCGTACGCCAAGCGCTTCGGCTACGGGGTGGTGCGCGACTTCACCGGCCACGGCATCAACACCTCGTTCCACTCCGGCCTGATCATCCCGCACTACGACAGCGACCGGGCCACCCAGGTGATCAAGCCGGGGATGACCTTCACCATCGAGCCGATGCTCACCCTGGGCACCTACGACTACGAGATCTGGCCGGACGGCTGGACGGTGGTCACCAAGGACCGCAAGCGCACCGCCCAGTTCGAGCACACCCTGCTGGTCACCGCGGACGGCGCGGAGGTCCTCACCCTGCCCTGAGCGCCCGCGCCCCGGGACGCACGCCCGGACGCACGACGGCGGCCCCCGCCCACCGGGCGGGGGCCGCCGTACCGTTCCTGCGCGGGCTCAGCCGATCAGCCACTGCTCCTGGGCCACCGCGCCGACCTCGGTGCAGGCGTCGGTCAGCACGTCCAGCACCCGCAGCGGGTCCGGCAGCGGGCGCTCGGGGCCGCGCAGCCAGCGCACCTCGGAGCCGTCCGGCAGCGCGGCCGGCGGGACGAGGGTGTACGAGCCGCGGCAGTGCCAGCGCAGGCCGGGGTGCTCGGAGACGGTGTCGGGGGTGGAGTCCAGCGCGCTGGTCCACCACTCGTCCTCGTCCTGCGGGGTGCCGCGGGTCGCGGTGAAGAACAGGTACCGGTCGCCGCCGACCGCGGCCACCGGGCCGACCGCGCCGAGCGCCTCCAGCCGCTCCAGGGCCAGCACGCCGGCCTCGGCCGGGACGTCCAGCACGTCGTGCGCGCGGCCGGTCGCGGTGACGAAGTTCGCCTCCGGGTCACGGGCCAGCCAGCGCTCCAACTGCTCGGCGTCGGTGGTGGCCTGGGACTGCCAGGCGAAGGAGAGCGGGTGCTGGGCCGGGGCCGGACAGCCGACCCGGTCGCACGAGCAGCGGTGCCCGGCCGGGTGCGCCGCGGGCGCCACCGGGAAGCCCGCCCTGGCCGCCCCCAGCAGCAGATCCAGCCGCGCGGCCGCGTCCCCTCCGCCGGCCTCCCGGCGTTCCCGCCGCTCCCGCCGCCACCAGGAGGTCCACCTGCCGCTGGCTTCCATCTGGCCCCTTCCGCACGCACCTGCCTGAGCTGCCGTGCCAGGTACGGCACGGCCACCGACGCAACAACCGACGCCAACGCACGGAGCGGCTCACCGCTTCCCGAGGGGTGCACCGCACCCGGGGGCGTCCTGCCGTCGACCGGCGCCGGGGTCTCCGGGCCGCCGACGTCCGGGGTCGGGTACGGGGCACGAGTGTCGTGCCCGGCGGGCGGGCGCACCTCGGCGCACCCCACCCGACCCGTACGGGCCCGCGGACCCGGGTGAACCCCGGGGGCGTACGTAGCAGGATAAGGCTCCCGGAGCCCTCCGGATGACCGGGGGCGGTGCCGCCCCCGTCACACCCGCTCCACACCCCCGCTCCGGAACCGACACACCCGGCCGGCCGGGGCCGCCCGCGCCGCGCCTACCCTGGACGGGTGAAGAGCGCCGACACCGAGTTCGTCGGGGGCCCGCTGGACGGTCGCGTCCTGCCGGTCCTGCTGGGCATGACGCACAGCGTCCCCAAGGTCTACCGGGTGCCCGTCCCCGCGCACGGGGACGTCCCGGCGACCGTGCTGGTCTACCGCCGCGCCAAGGAGCACGACGCCAAGGGGCGGTTCCGCTGGCGCTACGAGTACGACGCCGGCTCCTGACCGCACCCCCGCGGGGGCTCAGCCCTCGTCGGCCAGGATCAGGTACAGCTTCTTCTTGGTCTCGGCCAGCACCGCGAGGCCCTTGGTCCGCTGCTCCTCGGTGCCGGTCATCATGACCTGCCGCACCGCGTGGTCCACCGCCGCGAGCGCGGCGCCGACCTCCTGGACGGCCTCCCAGTCGTCCCGCCGGCCGGCCTCGTCCCACGGGGACGCCCCGGCCCGCTCGGCCTCGGCCCGGCCCGCTTCGGTCAGCTCGAACAGCTTCTTGCCGGACTCCTCGTTGGCCTCGACCAGCCCCTCCTCCTCCAGCAACTGGAGCGTCGGGTAGACCGACCCCGGGCTGGGCCGCCAGACCCCGCCGGTGCGCTCACCGATCTCGGTGATCATCTCGTAGCCGTGCATCGGCCGCTCCAGCAGCAGCGCGAGCAGCGAGGCCCGCACGTCACCGCGCCTGGCCCGCCCCCCGCGCCGCCCGCCGCCGTGCCCGCGCGGACCGTGCCCGCCGAAGCCGCGGCCGCGCGGACCGAACCCCGGCCCGAACGGCGGCATCGGCCGCCCCGGCGCCCCGAACGGCCCGAACGCCGCCCGGCCGCCGAACTCCTCGGGCCCTTCGCCGGGCCCTCCCGGCCGCCCCGGGCCCTCGGCCCAACGACGCCGGCCTTCTCCACCGAATCGCTTGTCGTACCGCATGACGAACACCTGTCTTCCATGAGAGACGGACACTCCGACTGTCGAAGCATCTCGATAACTCGACGATATATCGCTAACTATCGGAAGACAACCCCGTTCCGACACCCGCACCCCCGCGACCGGCCCGCGCCGCCTCCCCCGCCGGGCCGGACGCACCCACTACCGTGGCGCCATGGCAGGCGAACGCGACCTCGACAAGCTGCTCTCCGGGCTGCACCCCGTCCGCAACCCGGGCCGGTACGTGTACTGCACCCTCCCCGGGCGGGTGCCCGCCGGGCTGCGGCCGGTGGTGACCGTCGCCGAACCGGAGGGGGTCACCTTCGTGGTGGCGCAGGAGGAGGCCGACTCGCTCGGACTGCCGTACGCGTACGTCGCCGCCTGGCTGACCCTGCGGGTGCACTCGGCGCTGGAGGCGGTCGGGCTGACCGCCGCCGTCGCCACCGCGCTCGCCGACCGGGGGATCAGCTGCAACGTGGTGGCCGGCTTCCACCACGACCACCTGTTCGTCCCGGTGCACGAGGCGGACCGGGCCGTCGCCGCGCTCGACGCGCTCGCCGCGTCCCGCTCCTGAGCCGCGCCCCCGGGCCCGGCAGGCGCTCTGGCCCCGGCGCCCGGCGCGGGCGACAATCCGGGAGGGTGGATCGGGAGGAGGGGGAGCGCCGTGCCGGCCGAACCGCAGGAGTGGGTGGACGCCACCGCCGCCGCGCTGGGCGCCGCGCTGGGCGCGGCGGTCGACGACGGGCAGTTCCCGGGCGGGGTGCTGGTGGCCGGGCAGACCGGGGCCGGGCGGGCGGTGGCCGCCCGCGGGACGGTCGCCCCCGAGTGCGGCGCGGCCCGCCCCGACGAGCACACCCGCTACGACCTGGCCTCGCTCACCAAGGTGCTCGCCACCTGGCCGCTGATCGGCACCGCCGTCCGCGCCGGACTCCTCGACCTGGACGCCCCGCTGCACGCCGCCTTCCCGGAACTCCCCTCCCCCGGACGCGAGCTGACCGCCGCCCAGCTGCTCAGCCACACCGCCGGGCTGCTCCCGCGGACCGGCCTGGCCCGGTACGAGCACACCGGGCGGCCACTGGTCGAGCACCTGTGCGCCGAACCGCTGGTCTCCGCCCCCGGCGCGCAGCACCGCTACGTCGACCGCGGGTTCATCCTGCTCGGCCTGCTGCTGCCGGACCTGCTCGGCCGCCCGCTGCCCGCGCTCGCCGACGCGCTCTGGCGCGGCCTCGGCCTGACCGCCACCGCGTACGGCCCGCTGCCGCGCGACCCCGGGCTGGCCCCGACCGAGCAGCGCCTGCTCGGCGCGCCCCGGACCTGGGGCCTCCCGCACGACCCGAGCGCGGCCCTGCTCGGCGGGGTGGCCGGGCACGCCGGGGTGTTCTCCTCCGCCGCCGACCTGGCCGCCTACGCCGAGCACCTGCTCGGGGCGGACGGCCCGCTGCCGCGGTGGTTCGCACTGAGCCGCCGCCCGCGCACCGCCGTCGAACCGGGCCTGCAACGCGGCCTGGCCTGGCTGGTCACCGCGGACGGCTCGGTGGCCTACCACCACGGCTTCACCGGCACCAGCCTGTACCTGGCCCCGCGCACCGGCCGCTACCTGGTGCTCTGCACCAACGCCGTCTACCACGGCTGGGACCGCGCCCGGCTGGCCCCGCTGCGCGCCCTCGCCCTGCGCTCGCTGCTGCCCGGCGGCTGAGGGCGCCCCGCCCGGCGGCTGCGGGCGCCCCGCCCAGCGCACCCTGACGGGCCGTACGCACCTGGTGGGCCGCACGCACCCCGGCGCCTGACGGCGGGTCAGCCCGGTGCGCTCCGGCGGCCGCCGGTCAGCACGGTGAGCACCTCGCCGGGGCCGCGGCGGCCGGGGCGGCCCGGGCGGCCGGGGCGCGGGGCCC
>NZ_JBSGET010000110.1:0-28117 GCF_053603035.1 Kitasatospora sp. NPDC004272
GCTTCCGGTCTGTGGGGGGCGGGGCCGGGGGGGTGGACCGCGCGGTCCACCCCGACCCCGGCGGGCGTCGTCCATCGGTCGGAGCCGCCCGGGGCCGGGCGGGGGGCGTCCTGGTTCAGCACGGGGACTCGCTTTCGCTGGGGTGGCGCGGGCCGGCCCCGCGCAGGGCGGCGCGCTGCAGCTTGCCGGTGCTGCTGTGCGGCAGCGCGGTGACGAACTCGATCAGGCGGGGGTACTTGTACGGGGCGATCCGCCGCTTGGCGAAGGACTGCAGCTCCGCCACCAGGTCGGGGCCCGGACGGGCGTCGGCGGCCACCTGGACGAACGCCTTCACCAGGTGGCCGCGGCGCTCGTCGGGCACGCCGACCACGGCGCACAGCGCCACCGCCGGGTGCTCCAGCAGGGCCTGCTCGACCTCGGGGGCGGCGATGTTGTAGCCGGAGGAGACGATCATGTCGTCGGCGCGCGCCCGGTACCAGAAGTAGCCGTCGGCGTCCCGGACGCAGGTGTCGCCGGTCAGGTTCCAGCCCCGCTCGACCTGGACGCGCTGGCGCGGGTCGTCCAGGTAGCGGCAGCCGGTCGGGCCCTGCACCGCGAGCAGGCCCGGCACCCCGTCGGGCACCGGCTCCCCGGCGGCGTCCACCACCCGGGCCCGGTAGCCGGGCACGACCCGGCCGGCGGAGCCGGGGCGGATCTCGTCCCCGGCCGAGGCGATGAAGACGTGCAGCATCTCGGTGGACCCGAGCCCGTCGACGATCCGCACCCCGGTGGCCTCGTGGAACTTCCGCCAGGTGGCCTCCGGCAGCGGCTCGCCGGCCGACACGCAGCGGCGCAGCGTCGACAGGTCCGTCCCGTCGAGGAGGTCCAGCGCGGCGCGGTAGGCCGTCGGCGCGGTGAACAGGGTGGTGATCCCGAACCGGGGGACCGCCGCGAACAGGGCGCGCGGGCCGGCGTCCTCCAGCAGCACCGCCCGGGCGCCGGCCCGCAGCGGGAACACCAGCAGGCCGCCCAGTCCGAAGGTGAACGCCAGCGGCGGGCTGCCGGCGAACACGTCCTCGGGCCCGGGCCGCAGGACGCGCGCGGAGAAGGTGTCGGCGACGGCCAGCACGTCGCGGTGGAAGTGCGCGGTGGCCTTGGGCTCGCCGCTGGTGCCGGAGGTGAACGCGATCAGCGCGACGTCGTCGGCGGCGGTCGGCACCGCCGCGAAGCCGGCCGGCCGCTCCCGCGCCGCGCGGCCCAGCTCGCCGTCGTCGTCGCCGTTGCCTCCGGGGCCGAACAGCACGGTGGGCACGCCAGGGGCGGCCAGTTCCCAGTCCCGGGCGAACCGCTCGTCGCACAGCGCCAGCTGCACCCGCGCCCGGTCGGCGACGGTGCGCAGCTCCGCGGGGCGCAGCAGCGGCACGGTGGCCACCACCACCGCGCCGGCCTTCAGCACCGCCAGCCAGCACACCGCCAGCCACGGCGAGTTGGGGCCGCGCAGCAGCACCCGGTTGCCCGGGACCAGGCCCTTCTCCTCGACCAGGTAGCGGGCGACCCGGTCGACCCGGTCCCGCACCTGCGCGTAGGACCAGGTCGTCCCCGATCCGTCCGTCAGGCACGGCCGGTCGCCGCCCAGCCGCCGGATCGTGCCGTCGAGCAGTTCCTGCGCGCAGTTCAGCCGCTGCGGGTAGCGCAGTTCGGGCAGGTCGAAGTGCAGCTCGGGCCACTCGTGCCGGGGTGGCAGGCGGTCGCGGGCGAAGGTGTCCGCGTGCGCGGAGGGCGACAGGGCCGCCGGGCGCGCGGACGGCGGGGCCGGTGAAGTCATGGTGCCTCCTGAACTGGGTGGGTCAGCGGCTCCGGGCCGCGTCCGGGACGGCCACGCAGGTCATCCGGGCGCTGCAGACCAGGCGCTGCGCCTCGTCGCGGACCGAGATCTCGTAGGTCGCGTGGGTGCGCCCCAGGCGCAGCGCGCTCGCCGTCGCGGTGACCAGGCCGGCCGAGACCGGGCGCAGGTGGGTGGCGCTCAGCTCGGTGCCGGCCGCCGTGCCCGGGGCGAAGTGCAGGCACGCCGCGACCGAGGCGGCCGTCTCCGCCAGCGCCAGGGAGGCCCCGCCGTGCAGCACCCCGAAGGGCTGGCGGTTGCCCGGCACCGGCATGGTGGCGACCACCGTCCGCGGCGTGCCGGACAGCACCCGGATGCCCAGCCGCAGCTCCAGCTCCGACACCGGCACCGGTACCGGCACGGGCTCCGACCCCGGCACCGGTGCGGGCTCCGACCCCGGCGCCGTCTCCGATGCCGGGGCCGGCCCCGGTTCCGGCCCCGACCGCCCGGTCGTCCGCGCAGCTCCCCGCTCGGCCATCGGCCCCGCTCCCCTCGTGTGATCCCGACGGCGGACCACTCTGCGCGGCCGGGCCCGCCCGGCCGCGGGCGCTGGCACCTAGCTGACAGCCCGGCCCGCACCGCGGCAGCTAACTGAAACCGCCCCCGGACCGGCCCCCGCGCCTTCCTACGGTGCTGCCACGGCAGGGGCCGCCATCAGGGCACCGGCCCCGGAACAGGGAGGGCTCCACCGTGGGACGACCGGCAGACAGCGGTGACCTGGCGCCCGTGCCGCCGGGCCTGGACCGGCTCCTCGCGGAGGTCGACCGGGCCGGACGGGCGGACGCCGGGGCCCCGGGGCGGGCCGAGGAACGGGCGGCGGGGCAGGCCGGGGGGCGGGCCGGGGGGCGGGCGGCGGCCGCGGTGCCGCAGCCGCACGAGCGGCAGGCGCGCTTCGAGGCGCTGATCGCCGCCGACCGGAAGGTCGAACCCGGGGACTGGATGCCCGACGCCTACCGGGAGAACCTGCTGCGCCAGCTCGCCCAGCACGCCAACTCCGAGATCGTCGGCATGCAGCCGGAGGCCCACTGGATCGCCCGGGCGCCCTCGCTCAAGCGCAAGGCCGTCCTGCTGGCCAAGGTCCAGGACGAGGCCGGCCACGGCCTCTACCTCTACGCGGCCGCCGAGACCCTCGGCACCGACCGGGCCGCCCTGCTCAACGCGCTGCACGAGGGCCGCCAGAAGTACCTCTCCTTCATCAACTACCCGACCCTGACCTGGGCCGACACCGGCGCCCTGGCCTGGCTGACGGACGGGGCGGCGATCGTCAACCAGGTGCCGCTGTGCCGCTCCTCCTACGGCCCCTACGCCCGCGCGATGGTCCGCGTCTGCAAGGAGGAGTCCTTCCACCACCGGCAGGGCTTCGACTCGCTGTGGACGCTGATGCGCGGCACGCCCGCCCAGCGGGCCATGGCGCAGGACGCCGTCGACCGGTGGTGGTACCCGGCACTGGCCATGTTCGGCCCCCCGCACACCGCCTCCACCCACTCCGAGCGGTCGATGGCCTGGCGCATCAAGCGCTTCACCAACGACGAGCTCCGCCAGCGCTTCGTCGACATCTGCGTCCCGCAGGCCGAGGCGCTCGGCGTCCGCCTGCCCGACCCCGGCCTGCGCTGGAACGCCGGGCGCGGCCACTACGACTTCACCGAGCCCGACTACGCGGAACTCGCCCGCGTGGTGCGCGGCGACGGGCCCGCCAACCGCCAGCGCCTGGCCCACCGCCGCCGCGCCCACGAGGAGGGCGCCTGGGTCCGGGAGGCCGCGGCCGCCTACGCGGCCAAGCACGCCCCCGCGGCCCCGGGCGGGCTCGCCCGCGCCGCCACCGTTCGCGCCGGAGCTCCCGCCGCCACCGTTCGTACCGGAGCTCCCGCCGGGCCCGCCGCCCCGGCCGGGACGGCGGGCGAGCAGGACCACGCCGCATGAGCGGCACCGACCGGCGAGGAGGACCACGCCGCATGAACAGCACCGCGCCCGCCCCGGACTGGCCGCTGTGGGAGGTGTTCGTCCGCGCCCGGCGCGGCCTGGCCCACCTGCACGCCGGCAGCCTGCACGCCCCGGACGCCGCCATGGCCCTGCGCAACGCCCGCGACCTGTACACCCGCCGGAGCGAGGGCGTCTCGCTGTGGGTGGTGCCCGCGGAGGCGGTCTTCGCGTTCGACCCGGACGAGCACGGGGCGCTCCTCGACCCGGCCGCCGACAAGGACTACCGCCTCCCCGGCCACTTCGAGCTCCCGGAGGGGGTGCGGCACCTGTGACCGACCACCGCTACCCGCTGCGGCTCGGCGACGACGCCCTGATCGCGGCCCAGCGCCTGTCCTGGTGGTGCACCCGCGCGCCCCAGCTGGAGGAGGACGTCGCGCTGGCCAACGTCGCCCTGGACCTGCTGGGCCAGGCCCGGGCCCTGCTCGCCCACGCCGGCGACCTGGAGGGCGCCGGCCGCACCGAGGACGACCTGGCCTTCCTGCGCGGGGACCGCGAGTTCGGCAACGCGCAGCTGGTGGAACTCCCCGAGGCGGACTTCGCCCACGCCGTCGCCAAGCTGCTGTTCTTCGGCACCTACCAGGAGCTGCTGCACACCGCGCTGGCCTCCTGCGCCGACCCGGTGCTGGCCGCGCTGGGCGGCAAGTTCGCCAAGGAGTCGGCCTACCACGTGGACCACGCCACCCAGTGGACCCTGCGGCTGGGGGACGGGACCAGCGAGTCCCGCCGGCGGATGCAGGACGCCGTCGACGCCCTGTGGCCCTACACCCACGAACTGTTCGCCGAGGACCCGCTGTGGACGGCCGCCGCCGCGGACGGCACCGGGGTCGACCCCGCCGCGCTGCTGCCCGACTGGACGCGGTACGTCACCGCGGTGCTGGCCCGCGCCACCCTGGTGCGGCCGGAGGGGGACTGGCGCCCCGGCGGCGGCCGCCGGGGCCTGCACACCGAGGCGTTCGGCCCGCTGCTGGCCGAGATGCAGGCCCTGCACCGCGCCCACCCCGGGGCCCGCTGGTGAGCGCCGCGGAGCGGATCGCCGCCGCCGTGCGCGCCGTCCCGGACCCGGAGATCGGCACCGTCACCATCGACGACCTCGGCATCCTGCGCGCGGTGCGCACCGCGGCGGACGGCGCGACGGTGGTCACCATCACGCCGACCTACACCGGCTGCCCCGCGATGGACGCCATCCGCGCGGGCATCCGCACCGCCGCGCTCGGCGCGGGCGCCACGGCCGTACGGGTGGACACCCGCTGGTCGCCGGCCTGGACCACCGACTGGATCACCCCCGCCGCCGCGGCCAAGCTCACCGCCGCCGGCATCGCCCCGCCCCGGCCGGGCGCCGGCGGGCCCGCGCTGCCGCCCGAGCGGCGGCTGCTGCCGCTCACCCCGGTGCGGCGGCCCGGGCCCGCGTGCCCGCGCTGCGGCTCCCCCGACACCGCCCTGCTGGCCCGCTTCGGGTCCACGGCCTGCAAGAGCCTGTGGCGCTGCGCGCCCTGCGACGAACCGTTCGACCACTTCAAGGAGCACGTGTGACGGCCCCCGCCCCGGCGCGCCCCCGGCCGCGCACCCGCTTCCACCCGCTGCCGGTCGCCGCCGTGCGGCCGGTCGCCGCCGACGGCAGCGCCGTCCTGATCACCCTGCGCGTCCCGCCGGAACTGCGCGCCGGCTTCGCCTTCGCGCCCGGGCAGCACCTGGTGGTCCGCGCCGACCTCGACGGCGCCGAGGCCCGCCGCTCGTACTCGCTGTGCTCCGTCCCGGCCGAGCTGGCCCGGGACGGGACGCTGCGGATCGCGGTCCGCGCCGTCGACGGCGGCGCCTACTCGTCCTACGCCACCCGCCGCCTGCGGCCGGGCGACCTGGTGGAGGCGCTGCCCCCGGCCGGCCGGTTCGCCCTCGCCCCCGGCGGCCCCGGCCGGGGCCGGGGCCGCCGGATCGCCGCGCTGGCGGCGGGGTCCGGGATCACCCCGCTGCTGTCGATGGCGGCCGCGGTGCTGGCCGCCGAACCGGACAGCACCGTCACCCTGCTGGCCGGCGACCGCGGGGCGGACAGCGCGATGCTCACCGAGGAACTGGCGGACCTCAAGGACCGCCACCGGCACCGCCTGCGCGTCCTGCGGGTCTTCTCCCGGGAGGAGCGGCAGGCGGGGCTCCCCGCCGGGCGCCTCGACCGGGCCGGGCTGCGCGCGCTGCTGCCGCGCCTGCTGCCGGCGGGCGCCGACGAGTGGTACGTCTGCGGGCCGCCCGGCATGGTCGAGGCCGCCGAGGAGGTCCTGGCCGAGCAGGGGGCGGCGCACGTGCGCACCGAACTGTTCACCACCCGCGCGCTGCCCGCCGGCCCGCCGCCCGCGCCGCCGCGCCCGCCGCGCCCGCCGGACGGGTCGGACAGGTCGGACGGGTCGGCCGGGTCGGCCGGGGCAGAGGTGGCGGCGGCCGGGTGCGAGCTGACGGTCCGGCTGGACGGCCGCAGCAGCGTGCTGCGGGTCCCGGCCGGCGCCAACGTCCTGGACGCCGCGCTCGCCGCCCGGCCGGAGACCCCGTACTCCTGCCGCACCGGGGTGTGCGCCACCTGCCGGGCAAAGGTCGTGCTGGGCCGGGTGGACACCGAGGGCAGCCTGGCGCTGGGCGCCGACGAGAGCGCCGACGGCTACGTGCTGACCTGCCGCAGCACCGTCGGCGGCGAGCGGGTCACCGTCGACTTCGACGCCCTGTGAACGGACGCCGGGCCCGGGCGCCCCGGCGGGGGCGGTCCTCAGCCGCCGCTCACGGTCAGCACGGCGTTCCCGACGATCTTCCGGTCGCGCAGGTCGTTCAGCGCGGCGGCGGTCTCCCGCCAGTCGGCGAGGCGGCCGATGTGCGGGTGCAGCCGGTCCTCGGCCACCAGCTCGACCAGCTCCTCCAGGTCCGGGCGGAACGGCTCGTCGGAGTGCTCGTAGTGGAAGTGCCGGATCACGCCCGAGCGCGGGCCCTTGAAGAACTCGAAGAAGCTCAGCTGCGCCGGGGTCCGCGAGGCCTGCCCGAACCACACCAGTTGGCCGCGCGGCGCCAGCAGCGCCAGCGCCTGCGGGGTGGAGGTGCCGCCGACCGACTCCAGCACGGCGTCGTAGGGGCCGACCGCGTCGGACACCTCGTGCACGACCTCCGCGCCCAGCTCCGCCAGCCGCTTGCCGCGCTCCGCGGTCGCCGTCACCGCCGTGACGTCGGCCGCGGCGCCCAGCGCCAGCTCCACCACGTAGTGGCCGACGCCGCCGGAGGCGCCGGTGAGCAGCAGCCGGCGGCCCGCCAGCGGCCCGCACAGCCGCAGCAGCCGCAGCGCCGTCAGGCCCGCCAGCGGCAGCGCGGCGGCCTGCTCGAAGGACACCCCGTCGGGGAGGACCGCCAGCGAGGAGGTCGGCACCGCGACGAACTCGGCCCAGCCCCGGGCCGGCGGGTGCCCGACCACGCGCTGGCCCACGGCCGGCCCCGAGCCGTCCGCGGCCGCCCGCACCACCACGCCGGCGACGTCCTTGCCCGGCCGGCCGATCCGCTCCAGCGGGCCGTGCAGCTGGAACACCTCGCCGCGGTTGATCGAGAACGCCCGGACCTCGACCAGGGCCTCGTCGGGCGCGGGCTCGGGGAGCTCCGCCTCGGCGAGGACCACCATCTCCTCCGGACGCCCGGTGGGAACCAGCGCCCTCATCGCAGGGCACCGGGACGGCAGACGGAACGGGACATGCTTCCTCCAAGGACGTGTGGGCGGGATGCGCGGGGCCCCGGGCGCACGGCGCGCGCGGACGGCACGGCAGGCCCGGGGGCACCGGGGCGGGCGGCGGGCCGGGAGCCCGGGGGAGTGGCTCCCGACGGCCGCGCCCACCACGCTAGGCAGCCCCCGCGGGGCCCGGCAACGCCACTACCGCCAAGGACACACCCGCCCCGCCCCCGAGGACGCACCCGCGCCGTTCCCGAGGACGCACCCGCGCCGCGGCGCACCCCGAAAGGAACATCCCGGATCCCCCTACGCGGCATGTGCCGCCCGAACGGAATGCCTACGGTGCTGACATGAGCAACAGTCAACCGCCGCCCGCCGGTGCGGGACCGGCCGGCCTGTCCCGGGGGCTGGTCCTGCTGCTGGCCACCGCCTGCGGGGTGATCGTGGCCAACAACTACTACGCCCAGCCGCTGCTGCCCGCGCTGCAGCACGCCTTCGGCACCGGCCCGGCCACCGCGGGACTGTGCGTGACGCTCAACCAACTCGGTTATGCCGCAGGGCTGTTGTTCATCGTCCCGCTGGGCGACCTGGCCGGCCGCCGCCGCCTGGTCACCCTGCTGCTGTCCGTGGACGCGGTGGTCCTGGCCGGGGCCGCCCTGGCCCCCGGCATCTGGCCGCTGATCGGCCTGCTCGCCGCCGCCGGCACCGCCGGCACCGCCATCAACGTGCTCGTCCCCACCGCCGCGACCCTGGCCGGCGACCACCAGCGGGGACGGGTCGTGGGCACCGTGATGACGGGCCTGCTGCTGGGCATCCTGCTCGCCCGCACGGTGGCCGGCCTGATCGACTCCGCGGTCGGCTGGCGCCCGGTCTACGGCATCGCGGCCGTCGCCGCCGCGGTGCTCGCGGTGACGCTGCACGCCAAGCTCCCCGACCTGCCCGCGGCGCCCGGCGCCGGCTACCTGCGACTGCTCGGCTCGGTGGCCGCCCTGGTCCGCGACGAGCCGTTCCTGCGCCGGCGGATGGCGGCCGGGGCGCTCGGCTTCGGCGCCTTCCAACTGCTGTGGACCGCGCTGCCGTTCATGCTCAGCGACCGCCCCTACTCCTACGGCTCCTCGGTGATCGGCCTGTTCGGCCTGCTCGGCGCCGCCGGGGCCGCCGCCGCCCAGCCCGCGGGCCGGCTCCAGGACCGCGGCGTCGCCCACGGCGCCACCGGCGCGCTGCTCGCCCTGCTGGCCGGGTCCTGGGCGCTGCTCGCGGCCGGCCGGCACCCGCTGCCGCTGGTCCTGGGCATCGTGCTGCTCGACATCGGGGTCCAGGGCGTCCACGTGCTCAACCAGGGACGCATCTACCTGTTCCCGCCGCAGCTGCGGGCCCGCACCACCACCGCCTACATGTCCGCCTACTTCCTCGGCGGCTCGGCCGGCGGCGCCGTCGCCGTCACCCTGTACCCGCTGTGGGGCTGGGGCGGGGTGTGCGCCGCCGGCGCGGTGATGGCCCTGGCCGGGCTGGCGTTGTGGACGACCGACCGGCGCGCCGGGTCCGCCCCGGCCGGACCGGCCCCCCTGACCGCTCCCGCGGCCGACGCCCTCGCGGCCGAGGCCGGACGCGGGACGCCCTGACGGCACCCGGCCGCCGGGTCACGACTCCGCCCCCGCGGAGCGGGAACCCGCGACGGCGGCCGGGTGCCGGCGCACAGCGGCCGGACACGCCGTCCGGCCCCCGACAACCCCGAGGAGAACGCCCCATCATGCGCATCTTCATCGCCGGCGGCACCGGCGCGATCGGCACCCTCCTGGTGCCGCTGCTGGTCGGCGCGGGCCACACCGTGACCGGCGGCACCCGCACCGCCGAGGGCCTGGAGCGGCTCGCCGCCCTGGGCGCCCGGGGCGTGCGGCTCGACGCGTTCGACCGCGACGCCGTCGCCGCGGCCCTGGAGGACGCCGCCCCGGACGCCGTCGTCCACCAGCTGACCTCGCTGAGCGGGGGCAGCTCCGCCGACAACGCCCGCATCCGCGTCGAGGGCACCCGCAACCTGGTCGACGCCGCCAAGCGGGCCGGCGTGCGCCGGATCGTCGCCCAGTCCGTCTCCTGGGCCTACCGGCCCGGCGAGGGGCCCGCCGACGAGGACACCCCGCTGGACACCGGCGCGCCCCAGCCCCGGCAGACCACCATCGGCGGCGTCACCGCCCTGGAGGAGGCCGTCGCCGAGATCGACGAGCACGTCGTCCTGCGCTTCGGCGCCTTCTACGGCCCCGGCACCTGGTACGCGCCCGGCGGCCTGATGGCCGGCAAGCTCGCCGAGGGCACGCTGGCCGCCGACGGCGGCGTCAGCTCCTTCGTGCACGTCCGCGACGCGGCCCGGGCCACCCTGCAGGCCCTGCAGTGGCCCAGCGGCCCGGTCAACGTCGTCGACGACGAACCGGCCCCCGCGCACGAGTGGGTCCCCGCACTGGCCGCCGCCCTGGACCGGCCCGCCCCGCAGCGCACCGCGGGCGGCGCCCCCTGGGAGCGCGGCGCCCTCAACACCCGCGCCAAGTCGCTGGGGTGGAGCCCGCGGCACAGCAGCTGGCGCACCGGCTTCGCCGACCAGGGCTGAAGCCGGTGCGGGGGCGCCGGGCCGACCCGGCACCCCCGCACCGGACGGGGGGTCAGCGCCCGCGCGCTCCCCGCGCGGACACCGGGCCCCCGTCCGCCAGCAGCGCGGCCAGCTCCGGCCGGCGCACCTTCCAGGTCGAGGTCCGCGGCACCTCGTCGAACGGCAGGTGCCGCACCGGCCCCAGCGCCGGCATCCCCTCGGTCGCCCGCCGCCAGCGGGCGGCGTCCAGCGCCAGGTCGCCGCGCGTGCACACCACCGGCACCGCCTGCCCGTCCGGGCCGGCCACGATGACCACCTCCCGCAGCTCCGGCAGGCGCTCCATCAGGTCGTCCTCCAGCCGCAGGTTCGAGTCGACCTCCTCCACCCGGTCCACCGCCCGGTCCAGCAGGTGCACCCGGCCCAGCCGGTCCATGAAACCGGTGTCGCCCATCCGCCACCACCGGCCGTTCAGGCTCGCCCGGAACCGGGCGTCCTCCCCGAGGTAGGTCTGCGCCCGGGTGCGGCTGCTGACCTCGATGTGCCCGGTGGCGCCCGCGGGCAGCACCGCCCCGTCGTCGCCGACGATCCGCAGCCGGGTGACCCCCGGGAGCCCGCGGCCGACCCGGCGGCCGTCCAGCCGGTGCAGGTCCCGCCGGGTGTACCAGGTGCCGGTGACCGGCCCGGTCTCCGACTGGCCGTAGAGCTGGATGAAGGCCGGACGGCGCCGCCCGGAGGCTTCCAGCAGGGTCCGGACGGTCCGCGGGTGCATCGCGTCGAACGTGGCGCTGTAGTAGCGGACGTTGGCCAGCGGCCGGCCCGGGTGGCCGGCCAGCTCCTCCCAGTCGATGTACACGTTGGGCTGGGTCTCCACCGCCCCCGGCCGGTGCCGCGCGAACCACGGCCCGATCGACTCCGGGCCGCCGTCCACCGCCACCAGCAGCGGGTTGCCGTGGTTCAGCGCCAGGTCCAGGGCGCTGTAGAAGCGCGCGTGCACGAAGCTCAGGTGCAGGGCGACCGTCTCGCGCCGCCAGGTGGCCGCCGCCACCAGCCGCTGCAAGCGCAGCCGCTGCCACAGCGCGTCCGGCGACTGCACCACCAGCTTCGGCAGACCGGTGGTGCCCGAGGTGTGGCTGATGAACGCCGGCTCGCGCACCCCCGGCACCCGCACCCCCGCCAGCGGCGCCACCGGGCACCCCGCCAGCGCCCGCCCGCCCGCCGGCACCGCCCCGCCGCCCGCACCGGGCCCGGGAACGACCAGCACCTCGCGCGCCGCCGCCGGCACGAACCCCGGCAGCGCCAGCTTCCCCGCATCGGTCAGCAGCCACGGCCGCTCCAGCCGCTCCAGCAACCGCGCCGCGACGGCACCCTCCAGCTTCGGCGACAGCAGCGCCGGCACCGCGCCCACCCGCTGCACCGCGGCGGCCAGCAGCGCGATGTCGAAGTTGTCCGACTTGTACAGCGCCACGTGGTCACCGGGCCGGACACCGGCCCCGACCAACCGCCCGGCCGCCCCGCGCACCAGCGCGGCCAGCCGGCCCACCGTCAACTCCGTCCCCTCGTCCGGCGCGAGGTCCAGCGGCCGGTCGAGGAACACCGGCGCCCGGCCGTGCCTGGCCGCCGCCCGGTCGAACATCAAGCCTATGTAGAAGCCCTTGGGTCCCGGCATCGCATCTCTCTCCCCGCCGCACGGCGGTTCCTCGGATGCACGGATGCTCCCGCCCCCCGACCCCGCACCCACCGGAATCGGCATCAACCTGCGCCCCCGCCCCGCCCCCTGGCAGCTAGCTGACCCGCCCGCCTGTCCCCTTGGAGGCAGGGCGGGAGCACTTTGGGCGCAGTTCCGTTGAGGGGGACCACGGCGCTTCCTACGCTCCGAAAGACGAGCAGCCGAACTCACGATTGGACCGCTATGACCTCCGCCGTTCTTGAGGCGCAGCCCGCTGAAGAGGTGGCGCCCCGTATGACCTCGCGTCAACGGTTGACGCTGACACTGCTGTTGGGCTCGCAGTTCATGCTTGCCGTCGACTTCTCGGTGCTGAACGTGGCGCTGCCGGAGATCGGCAACAACCTGGGCTTCTCACTGGGCAACCTGCAGTGGGTCTCCACCGCGATGATGCTGCCCTCGGCCGGCTTCACCCTGCTGTTCGGCCGGCTGGGCGACCTGGCGGGCCGTCGCAAGATGCTGCTGATCGGCATGGTGCTGCTGGCCGCCGGCTCCCTGGTCGGCGGCCTGGCCACCACCCCGGCGATGCTGCTGGCCGCGCGGGTCGCCCAGGGCCTGGCCGCGGCCCTGGCCACCCCGGCCGCGCTGTCGCTGCTGCTGACCTCACTGCCCGAAGGACCGCTGCGCGCACGGGCCCTCGGACTGAACGGCACGCTCATCTCGGCCGGCTTCACCGTCGGCGCGATCTTCGGCGGCATCCTGACCTCGCTGCTGAGCTGGCGCTGGGCGTTCTTCATCAACGTGCCGGTGGCCGTTGCGATCCTGCTGATCGCCCCGAAGATCCTCGCGGAGAGCCGGGGCGAGCGCGCCAAGCTCGACCTCCCGGGCGCGGCGACCGTCACCACCGGCCTGCTCGCCCTGGTCTACGGCGTCACCGCCGCCGGGCAGCACGGCTGGGGCAGCGCCGCCGCACTGATCCCGCTGGCCGCCGCCGCCGTGCTGCTGGCCGCGTTCTGGATGATCGAACTGCGCAGCGAGGCGCCCCTCGCGCCGGTGCAGGTGCTGCGCCGCTCCAGCGTCAAGTGGGGCAACTTCGGCGGCCTGATCACCTTCACCATGGAGAGCTCGGTCATCTTCCTGCTCACCCTCTACCTGCAGGACGTGTTCGGCTACACCCCGCTGGAGACCGGCTTCACCTTCTGCGGCATCGGCGTGGCCGCGTTCGTGGGCGGCATGACCGCCCCCCGGCTGATCGGACGCTTCGGCAACCGCACGGTGCTGACCTGCGGCCTGCTGCTGCAGGCCGTGGCCACCAGCCTGCTGTTCCTGGTCGGCAACGGCGGCGGCGGCGCGCTGACGCTGATGCTCGCTGCCTCCTCCGCCGGCGCGTTCGGCCACATCTCGGCGATCGTCGGCTACATGGTCACCGCCACCTCCAACCTGCCGGACAGCGAGCAGGGCCTCGCCAGCGGCCTGGCGTCCATGACCCAGCAGGTCGGCATCACGGTCGGCATCCCGGTGCTGTCCTCGATCGCCACCGCCCGCGCCGCCGCCTCCGGCTCGGTGCTCAACGGCATCCACGACGCCCTGCTCATCGACGCGGTCGTCGTCCTGCTGGGCGCGGTGATCGTGCGCGCCGGGCTGCGCCGCGACTGAGCCGCACCGCCCCCGCCGCGGTCCCGTCCACCGTCCCGGTGGGCGGGACCGCGCGCGTTGCGGGGCCGCGGTGCCACCTGCGGGGCAGCGCCGTGCCACTTCGGGGACAGTTCCGTTCTGCGCCGACCGGCCGGTCCCTAGCCTCGGTGGAAGAACCCGGGCCGCCGCCGTCGCGGCGGGAGCACGGCGCCCGGAGCGGCCTGTCCAGTTTGCGGAACTCACCCAGAGGTGGAACGTGGAGCAGATGTACGAGCAGGAGGCAGGGGCCGACCGGCGCCCGGTCCTGGTGGTCGGCGCCGGGCCGGTGGGGCTGACCGCGGCTGCCGAACTGCGGCGCCGGGGCGTCCCGGTGCGCTGCGTGGACCGCGCCCAGGGCCCCTCCCCGCTGAGCAAGGCACTGGCGGTGTGGCCGCGCACCCTGGAGGTGCTGCGCCGGCTCGGCGGCGGGAAGCGGATCGAGACCCACGGACTGCCGATCGAATCGCTGCGCTACCACTCCAACAACCGGGAGGTCGCCCGGATCCGGTTCGACGACCGGACCCGGCCGGTGACGCTGCCCCAGCCCGACGTCGAGGCCCTGCTCGGCGAGTGCCTGTCCGAACTCGGCGGCGAGGTCGAGTGGGGCACCGAACTCGTCGCGCTCGAAGAGGACGCCCACGGCGTGACGGTGGAGCTGCGCACGGCCGACGGCACCGCGGTGCGCGAGGAGTTCTCCTACGTGCTCGGCTGCGACGGCGCGAGCAGCACCGTGCGGGAGCGCCTCGGCATCGCCTTCGACGGCAGCACCTACGCCCCGCTGTTCGCCCTGGCCGACGTGCGCGTCGAAGGGCCGCTGGTCCACGACGCCAACTACTACTTCTGCGGCCCCAAGGGCGTCGTGGTGCTGGTCGGCCTGCCCGGCGGCAGGTTCCGGGTGTTCACCGCCGCCCCGGCGGGCACCACCCGCGAGGACATCGACCTCGCCCTGATCCAGCGCCTGCTCGACGACCGCGGCCCCGGCGGCCTGACCCTGCACGACGCGACCTGGACCACCGGCTTCTCGGTCCACGCCCGGCACGCCGAACGCACCCGGGTGGGACGGGTGTTCCTGGCCGGGGACGCGGCCCACATCCACAGCCCGGCCGGCGGACAGGGCCTGAACACCGGGGTCCAGGACGCCCACAACCTCGCCTGGAAGCTCGCCCTGGTCCACGCCGGCCGCGCCCACGAGACGCTGCTGGACAGCTACGCCGACGAACGCGGCCAGGTCGCCCGGACCGTCATCCGCCAGGCCGACCTGCAGACCCGGGCCTGGACGCCCACCAAGCGCTGGCACGTCGCCCTCCGGGACACCGCCCTGCGCGTCGCCTCGGCACTGCGGCTGGGCGACATCGCCTACGTGCCCGGCCTGGCCGGACTGACCTACGTCTACCGGCAGGGCGCCGCCGTCGGACCCGCCGGTTCCGCGGGCGGGTTCACCACCGGCGCGCTGGCACCCGACCACACGGTGTGGGACCGGCGCACCACCCGGCGGGTACCGCTGCGCCTGGCGCTGACGGACCTGCGGATGACGCTGCTGGTCGCCGGCCCCGGCGACCACGCGGTACCGGCCGCGGCCACCGCGCTGGCGGCCACGCTGCAGCAGCAGTACGGGGACCTGGTCGAGACCCGCTACCTGGACACCACCGACGCGCTGCTGTCGGACACCGCGCCCCGGGACGCCGGGCTCAAGCGCAACGACGGCCGGTTCGCGCTGGCGCTGGTGCGGCCCGACGGGTACGTCGCGGTGTGCGGCGGCGGGCACGGACCGGAACTGGTCCGCGACTGGCTGCGGACCGCGTTCCCGGCGCAGGGGCACCGAGCCGCCGCCACCGCCACCGCCGTTACCGAGTCCGATTCCGAATCCGAGTTGAAGGAAGCCCTGCTGTGACGAAGATCCCCGACAGCCACCTCGACCTGCTCGAACGCCCGCTGTTCGGACACCTGGCCACGATCCGGCCCGACGGCACGCCCCAGGTCAACCCCGTGTGGTTCCGCTGGGACGGCGAGCGGCTGTGGTTCACCACCGAAACCGCGCGCTACAAGTACCGCAACCTCGCCGCCGACCCGAACGCGGCCCTGTCGGTCAACGACCCCGACCAGCCCTACCGCTACCTGGAGGTGCGCGGCACCGTCGACACGTTCGTCCCGGACACCTCCACCGACGGTTTCTTCGAACTCGCCGCCCGGTACGGCATGGACTTCGAGCGCCCGATCCCCGACGCCCCCCGCCGGGTCATGGTCGGACTGCTCCCCCACCACGTCACCTTCCAGTAGCCAACGGCGAGCTGCGCAGGCAGCCGCCGGGCCCCGCCGCCCGCCTGACGGAGAGACATAAACCGGGTTTACCCTCCCCCGCCCCCGCGCCTGCGCCGAGGGCGATGTAAACCCGGTTTACCCTCCCCCGCCCCCGCGCCTCCGCCGAGGGCGATGTAAACCCGGTTTACCCTCCCCCGCCCGCTCCCAGCGGCGCGCCGGTTCCCGCCCGCAGTGCATCAAATCCACCCCGACGCCACTATGGTGACGTCATGGCATCTCCATACTCCGATGGAGAGCGGGAAAAGGTTGCGTCC
Organism: Kitasatospora sp. NPDC004272; assembly: GCF_053603035.1. Lineage (NCBI taxonomy): Bacteria > Bacillati > Actinomycetota > Actinomycetes > Kitasatosporales > Streptomycetaceae > Kitasatospora > Kitasatospora sp. NPDC004272. The sequence continues at coordinate 16,012 of NZ_JBSGET010000110.1, forward strand.
AAGCTTCCGCCGACTCTCCGCCAAGCGCTGAAGACCCGGGCCGCCCAACTCGGCATCGACATGCAGGTCGCGGTGACCGAGGCGGTCGAACGGTGGCTGGGCCGCGAAGCCGGCCAGGACGCGACCGTCGACACCGCGGGCGCCGACAGCTTCAACACCTGGCTGCCGGCCGGCCTGTACGACACCTTCAAGGCCGAATGCAGCGCCCGGGACATCTCCTTCGTCCAGGGCCTGGCCCAGGCCATCCGCGCGTGGGTGGACTCCCACGCCGCGCCGCTGACGGACCTGACGATCCCCCGCCTCACCCGACGCTTCATCGTCTGCAACCAGAAGGGCGGCGTCGGCAAGACCACGGTGGCCGCCGGCCTCGCGCAGGCCATAGCGCTCGGCCTGCCCGCCACCACCGGCGCCTCGAAGCTCCCGGCGATGCCGGGCCTGCGCGTCCTGCTCGTGGACTACGACCCGCAGGGCCACCTCACCGAGCAGCTGGCGTGCAAGCAGATCGCACCGGGCACCGAGAGCCTGGTGACGCACATGGTCGAACGCGAGCGCGTGGTCGGCTCCCTGATGGACCACATCGTCCCCATCGCCCCCGAGCACTTCGACGGCCGGCTGTTCCTCCTGCCGTCCTCGTTCGAGGCGTTCCTCCTCGACTCGAAGCTCGGCGGCGTCCGGGGCCCCCGCGAAGCCCTGCTGCAGCGGGCCCTGGCGCCGCTGGAGGAGCACTTCGACGTCATCGTCATCGACGCCCCGCCGAACCTCGGCCTGGCCATGGACGCCGGCATCTACTACGCGCACCGCCGCAAGAACGAGGCGAAGGGCAACTCCGGCGTCGTCATCCCGGTCGAGGCCGAGGACTCCTCCGCCCACGCCTACCTGATGCTCGAAGGCCAGATCAACACGGTCTCCCTCGACTACGAGGTCGACATCGACCGCCTCGGCCTGGTCGTCAACAAGTACGACGTCCGCAAGGGCTACGTCGTGGCCACCGCCCTCGAACAGTGGCAGTCCCTCCAGGACCCGCCGGTGCTCAGCGTCGTACCCGACCTGAAGGAACAGCGGGAGGCCGTGCACGTGAAGCAGCCGCTCCTGCAGTACGCCCCGTCCTCGACCCAGGCGCAGCGCATGCGCGAGATCCGCCGGAGGCTCGGATGAGCATCGCCAAGAAGCTCGCCAGCGCCGGCGGCGGGTCCGCGTTCAGCAGCCTCAGCGCCGCCAAGGGCGGCGACCTGGCCTCGGCCGAGGCCCGCAGCGAGGCGCTCGGCCGGGCCCGCAAGGCATCGAGCGTCCCGCTGACGGATGTCGTCTTCAACCCCCGCAACCACCGCAAGACCTACAGCGAGGAGGCGATCGACGAGACCGCGGCGAGCATGCGGGAGAGCGGGCAGATCACCGCCATCACCGTGGTGTCGCGGATGGCCTTCCTCGACGCCCACCCCGGCGTGCCCGAGGAGCAGCTCGGCGACGCCTCGTTCGTCGCCCTCGACGGGAACCGGCGCCTGCGCGCGGCCGAACGCGCCGGCCTGGAACGGATCCGGGTCGACCTCCAGGACGACCTCGCTCCGACCGCTTCCGCGATGCTCGAAGCCGCGCTGATCGCCAACATCCACCGCGAGAACGTCCCGCCGATCGAGGAGGCCGAGGCCATCAAGGAACTCCTCGACACCGTCCACGACGGCAACCAGGCCGCCGTGGCCCGCCGCCTCGGGAAGACCGCGGCCTGGGTCGGCCAGCGCCTGGCGCTCCTCCACCTGGCCCCCGAGGTCAAGGAGATGGTGGAGAGCAAGGAGATCGGCGTCAAGGAAGCCCGCCGCCTCGGCGCCGCGACCCGCGCCGGAACCCTGACGGCCGACGAGCAGGTCACCCGGGCCCGCGAAACCAAGGACAAGCCGAAGGCCACGGTCACCCGCCCCCGGACCGCAGCCGATGTAAACCCGGTTTACCCCTCCCCCGCGGAAGCCCCAGCGCCCCGGCCCGGAGTAAACCCGGTTTACTCCGAGGCCCGGCCGACCGAACCGGAACCCGCGACCGCCGCACCGGCCCTGGCGACGCTGACCGTCGACCCCGCCGACGCGGACACCTTCGCGAAGAGCATCCGCTCGGCCACCACCCCCCGTCAGGCCGCCGCCATCGCCCGCGCCCTGATCGACCTGCTGAACACCGAGCACAGCATCGAGCTCTCCGAGGAGCCGGCCTGAGCGGGCCCGGCATAAACCCGGTTTACCCGAGGCTGGCCCCGGCACCGTGCCGGGGCCAGCCCCTTCTGTACGGCACCCGCGTGACCAGGCCGTTCCCCGAGTCGACTGTACAGAAAGAGCAGGAAGTGTACAGTTCTGTACATGAGTGACACCCTGCCGATCACCGAAGCCCGGGCCTGCCTCGGCTCGCTGGTCCGGCGCGCCTCCCACGCCCGCGAACGCATCACCATCACCGACCACGGCCAGCCCGCCGCCGTCCTGATCAACCCCCAGGAACTGGCCGACCTCGAAGACGCCCTCGCCCTCGCCCGGTACCGGGCGAAGCAGGCCACCGGCGCCACCACCGGCGTCCCGCACGAGCAGGTCCGCACCCAGCTCGGACTGGGGCCCGCTGCTTGAGCTACACGATCATCTGGGACGAGTCGGCCATCAACGCCGCCGCCCGGTTCCTCCAGGACGACCCGGAAGGCCTGCGGCAGCTCATGGACGCCGTCGACCTGCTCGCCAACTCCCCCCGTCCGCCGGGCAGCGCCGAGTACGGCTCCGCCGACCTCCGCCGGATGCACGTCGGCCGCTACCGCGTGATGTACGAGATCACCGAGACCACCGTCACCATCATCGTGATCCACCTCGGCCGCATCGGCTGACCACCCCACGCCGCCGTCCCGGACGACCGAGGCTGCACCGGTAGCCGCCCTGCTGGCAGGTCTCTGCCCGTACGACCCACGGGCACCCGGGGCGGCCCCTCCGCCCGAGCTGGCGCGGCCGAACTGCGGACCGCACCACCCTCCGCCCGGGCCAGGCCCTCGAAGGACGCCGGACCCCGACTGTGGCGGGGGTCACCACCCAGGACACAGTGGTTCCCGGGTCGCCACCGAAGGCCGTTGGCGGGGGTGGGAAAGCCCCTTCAGCAACGACCGGGGTCCCGTGCGATGGCTGGTGCAGACGGGCGCGCGGTGGTGACCACTGGAACCCGTAGCCAGGGGGTCCTGTCCGGCCCGCCGACCCCCGGTCGCCACCGCACCGGTGCGCCGAGAGCGGAGCTGAAACCCGAAGCGGGGTGGGGCCTCGGGGCACGCGTGCCTTTACTTAAGAAGGGGGAACATCCCCTGACCTGCGGCGATGCCCGAGCTAACGTCTGGTTTTCCAGCCGTTAAGGTCAGAAAACCAGACGTTAGCGGTACAGGCGGTGGAAGGGTCGGAAGGAAGCGAACCGACACACCCCGACTTGACCGCGTCCTTCGGCCGAAGACCTGTAGGTTCACGTCCACAAGGGCGGGTTTTCTGGAGCCAACGTCTGGAAAACCAGCCCTTGTGCAGCGAGACGGCGCCGACTGGCAGAACTGGCACCCCGCAACGACCACCCCACGTGATGAGGAGCAACGATGGCCCGCAGGGGCAACATCGCCCTGGTGAACCTGGACACCGGCGCGGTACTGCCGGCGCCGAAGAGCCGGACGCCGCACACCATGGACGGCTCCTACACCCTCAACGCCTACACCGACGACGCCCCGCTCTACAGCCTGGCGCTGTCCGGCGCGGAGTGGGCGACGATCGACTGGGTCCGCTCCAACGGCGGCGCCGGCGCGGCCGTCAAGGTCACCCCGGCCGCCGTCGCCGCCGAGATCCACGCCACCGAGACGACCGCCAAGACGGCGCTCGCCCGCCTGGTGAAGCTGAACATCCTGCTGAAGACCAGCCCGCGCAGCCAGACCTACCAGCTCAACCCCCGCCGGTTCTGGGAAGGCAGCGGCGAAGCCCAGGTGCAGGCGTGCCGCCGCCTCGACCCGCCGGCCATCGTCCCCGACGCCAAAGCCGTCGCCGCGGCGCAGAAGGCGGCCGCGAAGCAGGCGCAGAAACCCTCCGGCCCGCGCCGCACCCGCAGCACCACCACGATCGGAGCCGACCGATGAGCGCCGCCACCCACGACCACCGCGGCGGATTCGACCCGGACGACCTCGGCATGCCGCCCGTCTACACCCTCAACCTCTCCGCCGGCCAGCGCAGCGTCCTGGAATGGCTGGTCAGCCGGGGGGCGGTCTTCGACACGGTCACCGCCGACGTGGAGGAGATCGCCGCGGACTGCGGAACCTCCGTCTCCACCGTCTACGACTCCCTCTCCCGCCTCGAAGCCCTGCACCTGGCCGACAACCCGGACCCCACCCGCTACCGCGTCAACCCCCGCTACTTCTTCGCCGCCAACCCGGAGATCCGCCGCCTGGTCGGCGAAGCACTGGACGCCCCGCAGATCACCCCCGACGCCCGCGCCACCGGCCCCCGCAAGATCGGCAACACCGAGGCCCGCCGCCGCCGGACCATCAAGGCCGTCCCCGACCAGCAGTAGCCCGGAGCCTCACCTGCGAAAACCCCCACAAGGGCTGGTTTTTCGGACCTAAGGTCCGAAAAACCAGCCCTTGACCGCAGCCCTCCTCCTCCACCACACCCCCCGGCCCTGGTCGCCCCCCGTAAGCATGGACAGACCCGGGCCGATCCCTCGGTGGATACCGCCTTTCCGGTGGACTGCTCGGCTTCGCCCCCTGTCCGTCCTGCGCGCGGCGGGGCGGTCCCGCTGCAGCGGGCGTCGGGTTCCCCGCAGGCCGACCAGCGTGCCTGACCCGGGCAGCGGCAGCTGGGCCAGGCGCCGGCGCCGCGAATGCGGTAGCCGAGAAGCTCGCTGTCGGCCGTCAGCGGTTCTACCCTGCCGGTGGATGCCCTTGTGGGCGCAGGGAAGTTTTCTCGGCATACCTGCGGGCCTTCTCCCGGTGCGGGGTCAGAGCCAGCCGCGCTGGGCGGCTTTGATGCCGGCTTCGAAGCGGCTGCTGGCGCCCAGGCGTTCCATGATGGAGGCCATGTGGCGTCCGACGGTGCGGGAGGAGAAGCCCAGGCGCTGGCCGGCGGCGTCGTCGGTGAGGCCGGAGCCCAGGATGCGCAGCAGTTCGCGTTCGGTGGGGGTGAGGCCGGTGGTGGGGTCGTCGGGGGTGGTGGAGCCGAGGGGGACGGCGGTGTTCCATGCCTGGTCGAACAGGTCGGTCAGGGAGTGGAGGAGGCCGGGCTCGGTGACGTGGAGGGCGCCTTTGCGGTTGTCCTCCGGGTCGATGGGGACGAGAGCCTCGCGGCGGTCGACGACGACGATCCGCTGCGGGACGGTGGGGGAGGTGCGGACTTCGCCGCCTTGGCTGCGCAGCCAGTGGGCGTAGGTGACGGTGTGCGGCTGGTGGCGGGTGGAGTCCTGGTAGAGGGTGCGGATGGTGATGCCGCGGGCGAGTGCCTGGGCGTCGGCGGGGCGGGAGGCGGCGAGGTCCTCGGGGCGCTGGGTGCCGGGTTGGATGCTGATGACCTCGCGGGTGGTGTCGCGGCCCATGCGTTCGAGGCGCTGCTGGATGGCGTCCATGCCCAGCAGCCGTTCGCCGTGCTCGGAGCGGTGTTCGGCTTGGTCGGCGACCATGCGGGTGACGGCGGCGCGGGAGGCGGCGAGGGTGGCCTGGCGTTCGGCGAGTTCGGCTTCCTGACGGGCCAGCAGGTCGGCGAGGCCGATGGCGGGGTCGACGGCGCGCATCCGTCCGGGGTGTTCGGCGGAGGCGCGGATCAGCATCAGGGTGCCGAGTTCGTCGAGGCTGTCGTGGACCTGGGTGGTGCTGAGCGCGCAGTGGGCGGCGATCTCGTCGAGGTCGTCTGCGGGTCGGTCGAGCAGCGCCCGGTAGACCCGGCCGGCCGTGGGCGTGAGTCCTAGAGCCTCCAGCATGGGCCCCCCTCATGTGGTGGTTCGTGGGTGGTGCCGTGTGCGGTAGCACACGGAGCGTCACGCATCCTGGCAGACCGTGTACTCGATCACAAGATCGATTCTGCGTACTTCGGGGCATTTGCGGACCTGTGTCCAGAGAGTGTCCGACCCCGATTATTGACGAGTACATGACATCCTGTCTGGTGTCGGACAGGCCGGTTGGCGACAACCCGAACCCCTTCCGAGGGGGTCCCGCAACGGCGAGAGTAGAGATCGCCGCCAGGGAGAACGAGAACCCGGCGGCAACCGGAAGAGGGTCAACCGCGGGACTCCTCGACCGGCCGACCACCCGACCACCCGTCACGTTCTAAGGAAGACCACCATGACCAGCACCCGCATCGCCAAGGCCGCCGCGGTCCTCACCGTCTCCCTCGGCGCCCTGCTCCTGACCCCCGCCGTCTCCGCCTCCGCCTCCGACACCACCACGGTCTCCACCACCCCCGCCCCGCCCACCACCACCGCCACCACCGACAGCCTCGGCTGGGGCGACTGACCGCAGATGGACATCGTCTACGCCTCACTGCGCCGCAAGGACACCACCGGGTGGCCCCGGGGCGGGGAAGCAGAGGAAGTCCAGGCCGTCCTGTGGGCGCACACCAGACCCGCCGACGCCGTCCAGCACATCACCGTCCGCTGCGAGCCGGAACAGGTGGCCCTGCTGTTCTACCTGCTGACCCACCCCACCGCTGCCGCTGAAACCACCCCCGACAACCCAGCGGCCCCGGTCGATGCCGCAGCGAAACATCCACTGGCCGTCGCGTACGGCCTGATCACCCGCAGCCACCAGGCATCGCCGATGCTGCGCCAGCGCTACCAGCCGCCGCTCCCGCCCGCAGCGCACTGATTTCGACCCCGCAGGCCGCATCTCCGCGACCCGGACCCCCAGGGTCCGAACGCCGACAGCCGGCCGCCACCGCCCCAACGCACCGCGTTCCGCCGCCGCACCGCACCGACGGCTACCCCTGCAGGGCAGCCGTCCGCCGCCAACCCGGCAGCCGCAATCCCCGAGCGTCCGCTTCTTCAGCTCGGCGCTGCTGCACCGCAGCCTTTCCCCCGGACAACCGCTGTCAGCCAGCCCTCGGCTGTACCGGTCCGTGCTGATTCCGGCCGCCGACCGCGCAGCGCCCGACGTCCGAGCTCCGGCTGTTCCTGCAGGACAGCCATCTGCTGACACCCTGTCGAGCCGCTCCGCGAGGCCGGCACCTCACCCGCCTTCTTCGAACCCGCATCGAGAGGAACTCCGTCATGTCTTCTTCCCGCAGCTCCAAGCTCGTCCGCCTCGCCCTGGCCGCCGTCATCGCCGCCTCCGGTGCGGTCGCCACCACCGCCCTCACGGTCGCCACGGCGGCCACGGCCCAGGCCGCCTCCGCGGTCGACGGCCAGATCAGCCGCAGCGAGGTCATCACCCGGGCCCAGTACTGGCTCGGCAAGTCGATTCCCTACAACCAGAGCGGCACCTACGCGGACTCCTCCGGCAAGACCTACCGCACCGACTGCTCCGGCTACGTCTCCATGGCCTGGCACCTGGGCTCCAGCCTGACCACCCAGACCTTGCCCGGCGTCGCCACCGAGATCTCCCGCAGCGACCTCAAGGCCGGCGACATCCTCAACAGCTTCTACGACCACGTCATCCTGTTCGAGAAGTGGGACGACACCGCCCACACCACCTTCTCCTACTACTCCTTCGGCTCCACCCCCGTGAAGCACGTCACCGGCGTCTCCATCAACGCCGCCACCTTCGACTCCCACCCCAACGGTGACTACAAGGCCTACCGCTACAACAAGATCGTCGACGACACGACGGGAAGCGCTTCCGGTCCGAACCGGATCGCCCAGGCGGTGACCAATACCAACCAGGTCCACCTCTTCGTGGCCGGCGCGGACGGCAGGATCTACGAGCGGGACGGCGACTACGCAGCCCGGTCCTGGTCCTCCTGGACCCCCTGGGCCGACCTGGGCAACGTCTCCGCGGTAGCCGCCTCCTCGACCGGTAACACCGTTCACCTCTTCGCGGTCTCCAACGGCCAGCTGTTCGAGCGGGACGGCAACTACGACACCCACGCCTGGTCCGCCTGGACCCCGTGGGACCGCACCGGCGTCCAGGCGCTGACAATCGCCTCGACCGGCAACAGCGTCCACCTCTTCACCGTCGAGAACGGCCAGATCTTCGAACGTGACGGCGACTACTCCACCGGCTCCTGGTCGGCATGGAACCAGTGGAGCGACACCAGCAGCATTTCCGCAGTGACTGCCGCCTCGACCGGCAACACCGTCCACCTCTTCGCTTCCGGCGGGGGCGGCCAGCTGTTCGAGCGGGACGGCAACTACGACACCCACGCCTGGTCCGCCTGGACCCCGTGGGACCGCACCAACGTGAAGACCCTCTCGCTCGCCTCCCACGACTCGCAGGTCCACCTCTTCGAGGCGGAGAACGGCGCGCTCAAGGAGCGCGACGGCGACTACTCCAACGGCTCCTGGTCCTCCTGGAGCCCCTGGTCGGACAGCGACATCGTGAGCATCTCCACCTCCATGACCGACAACGAACTCCACCTGTTCACGATGACCTCCAGCGGCCAGATCACGGAGAAGGACGGCAACTACTCCACCGGCTCCTGGTCCGCTTCCTACCCCTGGGGCACCGTCGGCCAGTGATCCCGTCCGAGGCTGGGCCCGACGCAGCGAGCGTCGGGCCCAGCCTCTTGGCATCGAGAACTGCAGCCAGCGGCGCGGCAACCACCACTGACCGGGCCCGATTCCTTCGCAACTGGCCCGAGGAATCAATGCCGGCAGATGTGCCGCTGCGCGACACCCGAGAAGCAGCCCCTCCAACAGCCGGTGCGCCCCGCCGGCAGCCGTTCTCAGCGCCCCTTCGGACCGAGCACGCCCGCACGGCACCACCAGGTCTGCCTGCACCCCCTCCGGCGTTAGCGGCGCAGGTCAGCCCGCCGGAGGCCCGGTGGGCTGTTGTGCGAGAGGCGAGGAGCAGGCGGCGCGAGGGATACGAGGAGTGCGCGATTCATGCATTCGTATTTCCTGTAGGCAATCAGGTTGCACCGACACGGCGTTGTGGTGGGGGTTGGGGTTGACGGGGCAGGCTGGGGTGGAGTCCGCCGTCCCGGGTGCGGCCTGCTGTGGGTGCTGCCTTCCTGGTGGACTGCTTGGCTTCGCCCCCTTCTCGTCCTGTACGCGATGAGGTGGACCCGTTGTGGCGGGTGGTGGTTGTCCTGCTGGTTGGGGGTTGGCGGCAGGGTGAGGGGGGTGGGTGCCTGGGCGGGTAGGCGCGGAAAGGGCCCCCAAGGGCCCGGGTCCGGCGGCAGCCGGACTTTCGCGACTTACGCAGTGAGCCTCGCCCCTGATCGGCCTGCAGGCCGCCCTGGGTGCCCGGCCTGGGCGGCGGCAGCGGCACGGACAGCCAGCCCGCCGGAGGCCCAGACGACGGGGACAGTGTGACGGTTGGCTCTGCATTAAAAGAGGCGCAACGTGCTGACCTGAGGAAACGTCGAGCGAGTGTGGGGTTATAACCCACGTTACTCATCAGTAACTGGGGGTTATAACCCCACACTCGTCGGGCCGGTGTGCCAATTGCGGGTTAGAACCCTACAAAAGTTATGCGCTGAGATAACCTTTGGGGGTGATCAGTGCATCGAAGGATGGCCGTGTGGCCCGCCTCCCCGCTTCGCGGCCCGGCCAACCCGCCGCGCCGCCCTCCACTGAGCCAGCGGGTACGCACAACGTGGTCGCCATCCGGCTTCAGCCAGGTGAGACGGTCACGGTCAACCCGTCTCCTGAGCTGGAACCGGCTACTGGCAAGCAGGAGAACTTCGACTTCCTCGGCTACACCTTCTACATGGCGTCGAAAGAACTCTCCGCCAAACTGCCGTTCATCGGACTGACGGCCACGGAGTACGACGTCTGGCACACCATGCTCGGCGCTCAACTCAAAGGCGGCATCGTGCCGATCACGGTCATCAAGCTCGGCGAGCGGCTCGGTATCGGCCGTAAGGAAGCAGGCGAGGCTCTGGCCCGTTTCCTTGAGATGGGCTTCATCTGGCTGGAGCGGCGAGGCCGTTACCGGATCAACCCGCGCATCGCCTTCTGGGGCTCCAGCGCCGAACAGCAGCGCGCCCTGGCGCTGATGCCGGATTCCATTCCGGAGATCCGCCTGCCCGAGGGCGAGGTTCGTCCGCCCCGCCGCACCCGTCGACCGAAGCTGGAGTCGCTGTGATGACCGCCGCCGACCGTTCCCCTGGTACGGAAACCCTTTTGACTGCCGAAGGTAGCGTCTTCACCGCACAGGATCTATCCCGGGCCCTGCCGTTGTACCGACTGACGACCCTGCAGTACGACGTCTGGCATACGGTGCTGGGCGAGATGACCGACGGCGGCTTCGTGGTCCTCACCCTCGATGACATTGCCGAACGGTTGGCCACGAGCAAGAGCAACATCTCACCCGCCCTCAACCGGCTGGCCGATCTCGGCCTGCTCTGGCGGATCTCCAACGGGCTGTGCCGGATCAACCCGCGGGTTGCCTTCAAAGGTTCTCGGGAAGAGTGGACCAAGGCGCTGGAGGAGGTGCCGGCTGACGTCCCCGAGGTCGTCCTTCCCAACTACCGTCGGCGCCCGCCCCGAACGAACAGATCCGGGCTGACCGCCGCCGGCTGAAGCAGAGCACGGGCTGTAGCCCCTTGAAAGTTCTCTCCGTGCAGAACCTTCAAGTCCGTACGGTTCGACGGGCCAAAGCCTTACCTGACGTTGTTGTCGCTGGCCTCGGCCCGGGCAGCGGCAACAGTCCGGACGGTCGGGGGAGCTCCTGTTGACCATGAAGAGACGAACAGCGCTTTCCCAGTTCAGGGAGAGCAGGAGGGGTACGCGATTCGTGCATTTGCATTGCCTATAGGCAATCAAGTTGTGCTGGCACGTCGTTGTGCGGGGAGCGGGGTCGTGTGGGTGGGTGGGGTCGTCCTGGGCGGGGCCTGTTAGCCGGCGTTGCCTTCCTGGTGAAACGCTCCGTTTCGTGCCCCTTGTGCGTCCTGTGTGAGGTGGGGTGGGCCCTGTTGTGGCGGGTGTCGGTCGTCCCGCCGGTTAGGGGGCCGGCGGCAGGGCAAGGGGGGTTGGTGCCTGACCGGTAGGCGCGGGAAGGGCCCCCAGGGGCCCGGTTCCGGCGGCAGCCGGAATCCCGCGACTTACGCAGTAAGCCGCGCCCCTGACCGGCCTGCAGGCCGCCTTGGACGCAGGTCCGGGCTGCGGCAGCGGCACGGACAGCCAGCCCGCCGGAGGCCCGGTGGGTTGTTGTGCGAGGGGCAAGGAGTTGGTGGTGCGGGCCATCGGGGGTGAGGGTGAGCCGGGTGACCTCCTGTTGAGTATTAAGAGGGGAACAGTGTTTTCCCAGGTCAGGGGGTCTGAGGAGTGCACGATTCTTACACTCCAGTGCACGATTCGTGTATTCATATTGCCTATAGGCAATCATGTGGCGCCGACACGATACTCGGCTTACCCAAGGCCACTTGCCTATAGGCAATGTGCGAGTAGGGTGGTGCTCTCTCCGTTGCCTATAGGCAACATCCAGAGGCTAAAGATCGTCCCGCTTCGATCCATCGGATAGCTGTATCCGCCCCTGCATTGGTTCCGCAGGCGGGTGGGGGTGGTAGCTGGGGCTTGACCATTTTGTTCTGGTGGTCTGTAGCGAGGTCGGTGGTTGTGCTGGCTGGTGTTCGGCCTTGTCTGGTTCGGGGTGGGGGTGTTGGGGTGGGCGGGGTGGTTTGGCGTGTGGAAGTGATGCGGGTGTGGGGGTGGGGTTGGTTGGCCGTGCTTGTTCTTGGGTTGGTAGGGGCCGGTACCCGCGCACCCGCGTACCCGTGTATGTGTGTGGTTTTCTTTCCGGGCTCGCCTCTGCCGGCCTGTACCGTGCGCACCGGGCCGGGCCTTTGCCCTAGTCGGCCCGGCCGAAGGCCGTTCTTTCATCAACCCGGTATCCAGCTGGACGAGTTGAGTGATGATCAGCCGCCTGGGCCGCCGGAGCGAAGCGGAGGCGTGCCCCGAGCCGGGCGCGAAGCGCCCGGCCGCGATCGGCGAAGCCGATCGCCGGACACGCGGAGCGGGTCCGCATCCGCGCGGAGCGCGGATGCCC
>NZ_JBSGET010000111.1:0-27890 GCF_053603035.1 Kitasatospora sp. NPDC004272
GTTTTCCTAAACTTACCGGGCGGTCCAGGTTGCGGCCCGAACCCGCGGGGGGCGGCCGCCCCCCCCGCCCCGCCGCCCCGGCCGCCTCCGGCACTCGGCGCTCAGTGCTCGGAAGCACTCAGTGCTCGGAAGCGCTCAGTGCTCAGCGCCTCCGAGCACGGACGCCGCGAAGGCGAGCGCCACCGGAACGTGGTGGCTGCCGCCGCCCTCGTGCCCGTTGTAGGGATAGACGCTGATCTCCTTCGGGCCGCGGTAGTGGTGGTAGGAGGCGAAGACGGTCTCGGGCGGGCAGACCTCGTCCATCAGTGCGACCGAGTACAGCGCCGGGGCAGTGGCGCGGGCCGCGAAGTGGAGGCCGTCGAAGTAGGCGAGGGTGGCGAAGACGGTCTCCACCTTGTCGCGGTGGACCTTGCAGAAGTCGGCGACCTCCTTGTAGGGGAAGGCGTCGGTGATCTCGGTGGCGCGGCGGATGTGCTGCAGGAACGGGACGTCCGCGACCACCCCGGCCAGGTCGGGCACCAGGCCCGCGACCGCCAGCGCCAGGCCGCCGCCCTGGCTGCCGCCCGCCACCAGGACCCTCTCCGGGTCGACGCCGGGGTGGGTGCGCACGGCGTCGACGGCCCGCACCGCGTCGGTGTAGAGCCTGCGGTAGTAGTACGCGGCCGGGTCGAGGACGCCGCGGGTCATCGACCCGGGGTGGGCCGGGCCCGCGCCGGGCCCGTCGTCGGGGGTGTCGCCGGTGGACCAGGTGCCGCCCTGTCCGCGGGTGTCCATGACCAGGTGGGCGTAGCCCGCGCTGGCCCACCGCAGGTGGTCGTGGGGCAGAGCCCGGCCGCCGCCGTACCCGATGTACTCGACGACCGCGGGCAGCGGTCCCTCGGCGCCGCGCGGCCGGACCAGCCAGCCCTTGATCGGCTGTCCGTCGTAGCCGGGGAAGGTGACGTCCTCGACGGTGAGGGTGGTGAGGCCGGTCTCGACCGGCGCGGTGTCGAGGCGGGCGGGGAAGGCCCTGGCGGCGGCCAGGGTGTCCGCCCAGAAGGCGGCGAAGTCGGCGGGTTCGGTGCGCTCGGGCCGGTGCTTGTGCAGCTCGGGCAAGTCCATGGAGAGGAAGGCCATGACGGCCCAGGGTAGGGCCGGCCGACGACCGCGCCAATGTCGGGGTCGGAAAAGCGTGAAACTTACTTAACTGCTTAAGCCAAGAAGTGCCGGTGGGGCGCCGGGGCCCGCCTCAGCTGTTGACCTGATCATGCGGAGCCTCTTACTTTCCCGGAAGTCGGTCCGGGCCTTTCGCGCACCGCTCCGCTTAAGCGCATAAGCCGCCCGAACGCCTTCGCCCCGAACCCTCCTGATCCCCCGTCAGCCCTGTGTCAGCCCTGTGTCAGCCCTGTGTCAGTCGAACCTCCACCACCCGGGAGTCGGTACATGGAACAGCGATCGGCGGCCCTGCTGGCCGTGGCCCTGATGTCGATCACCGCGGTCTCCGGCTGCTCCGGCGCGAGCGGCGGCGGCACCGGCGGCGCGGCCGTCGCCCCGTCCGACCCGGCCTCGGTGAGCGGCACCATCACCGTCCTCACCCACAAGACCGACCTGGCGGGCGACGGCACCCTGGACCGGTACGCGGCCGAGTTCAACAAGGTCTACCCGAACGTGCACGTCAAGTTCGAGGCGATCGTCAACTACGAGGGCGACGTCAAGATCCGCCTGAACAGCACCGACTACGGCGACGTGCTGATGATCCCGGCCGCCGTCCCGGTCGCCGACTACCCGAAGTTCTTCGCCCCGCTCGGCACCCCGGAGGAGCTGGACCGCAAGTACCGCTTCGTCGACGGCGGCGCCTACGACGGGCAGGTCTACGGCATCGCCACCAACGGCAACGCGACCGGCCTGGTCTACAACAAGGCGGTCTGGAAGCAGGCCGGGATCACCGGTTGGCCCACCACCCCGGACGAGTTCCTGACGGACCTGCGCGCGATCAAGGAGAGGACCTCCGCCACCCCGCTCTCCACCGTCTACCACGAGGGCTGGCCGATGACGGCCTGGCAGAGCTACCTCGGCGGGGCGAGCTGCGACGAGGCCGCCAACGACGCGCTGGCCAGCGACCCCGCGCCCTGGGCGGCGGGCAAGGAGCTCAACCGCATCGACACCCTGCTGTACGACGCGGTGCACCAGCAGCTGGTGGAGAAGGACCCGACCACCACCGCCTGGGAGGGCTCCAAGAACCAGCTCAGCACCGGGAAGGTCGGCACGCTGGCGCTCGCCTCCTGGGCGATCTCCCAGATGAAGGACGCCGCCCGGACGGCGGGCGCCGACCCGGCGGACATCGGTTTCATGCCCTTCCCGGCGCAGCGGGACGGGCACTTCTGCTCGGTGGTCTCCCCCGACTACCGGGAGGCCGTGAACGTCCACTCCAAGCACAAGGAGGCCGCCCGCGCCTGGGTGGACTGGTTCGTCGACAAGAGCGGCTACGCCCAGGACGAGGCCCTGCTGCCGACCCTCAAGAGCGGGGCGATGCCCGCCGAGCTCCAGGCGTACCAGGACGCGGGGGTCCGGTTCATCCAGTTGAGCCAGGCGAAGAACGCCGAGGTCTCGACGATCGACAACCAGTCCGAGATCGGCCTGAACAAGCCGGACTACCGCCAGCACATCGTCGACCTGGCCCGCGGCGCCGGGGGCGGCGGCGGCCTGGAGGGCTACTTCGCCGACCTGAACCGGAAGTGGGCCGCCGCGCTCAAGCGGGCCGGGTCCTGACCGGCCGGCCGACGGACGAGCGAGGCGACATGCCCGAACCCACCACCACCGCCACCACCGCCACCACCACCGCAGCAGCGCCCCCCGCGGCCGCGCCCCTCCGGACCAGGCTGCTCGCCCGCGCCACCCCGTGGCTGTTCCTCGCGGTGCCGCTGGCCTTCCTGGTCACCTTCACCTACACGCCGGTGTTCAACATGCTGTACTACAGCCTGACCAGCTGGGACGGCTTCGGCCCGGACCAGGAGTTCGTCGGCGGGGCCAACTACACCGAGCTGTTCACCCGGCCCGACCTGTTCCAGGTCTTCTTCGTCAGCCTGTTCTACCTGGCGTCGGGCGCCGTGCAGATGGTGCTGGCGCTGTACTTCGCGACGGTGCTGAGCTTCCACGTCCGGTTCCGGAACTTCTTCAAGGGCGTGCTGTTCTTCCCGTACCTGATCAACGGCGTCGCCATCGGCTTCGTCTTCCTGTACTTCTTCCAGCCCGGCGGCACGCTCGACTCCGTCCTCGGCCTGTTCGGCGCGCGCGGCGACCACCTGTGGCTGGGCGATCCGCACCTGGTCAACTGGTCGCTCGCCTCGGTCTCGCTCTGGCGGTACCTGGGGCTGAACTTCGTGCTGTTCCTGGGCGCGATCCAGTCGATCCCCGGGGAGGTCTACGAGGCGGCGGACCTGGACGGGGCCAACCGCTGGCACCAGGTGAGGCACATCGTGCTGCCCGGCATCCGGCCCGTCGTCAGCCTGAGCGCCGTCCTGGTGGTCTCCGGCTCGCTGTCCGCGTTCGAGATCCCCTACCTGATGACCGGCGGCGCCAACGGCAGCACCACCTTCGTGATCCAGACGGTCAAGCTGGCCTTCCAGTTCAACAAGGTCGGCCTGGCCTCGGCCGCCGCCGTGGTGCTGCTCGCCGTCGTCCTGCTGACCACCTGGATCCAGCGGCGGCTGGTCCCCGACGAAGGGGTCGACCTGGTATGACGGCCCACCACGCCCCGCGCGGGGCCGGCGCCCGCACCGCGGTCGCCGCCAAGTACCTGTCCCTGCTGGCCGCTTCGGCCGCGACGCTGCTGCCGCTGGCGGTGGTGCTGATGGCGGCGCTGAAGACCGAGCCGGAGTCCGCGGACACCGGTCCGCTGACGCCGCCGCACGACTGGTTCAACCTGCACAACTTCCGGGTCGCCTTCACCCAGGGCCACCTGCTCCGGGCCTTCGGCAACACCGCCTTCATCCTGGTCTTCTCGGTCACCGGCACCGTCCTGATCGGCTCGATGGCCGCGTACGCGATCGACCGGTTCCGGTTCCCGTTCCGGAAGCTGACGGTCTCGCTGTTCCTGCTGGCCTCGCTGGTGCCCGGGGTGACCACCCAGGTGGCGACCTTCCAGATCGTCAACTCCTTCGGCCTGTTCAACAACCGCTGGTCCGCGATCGCCCTGTACACCGGCACCGACATCGTCTCGATCGTGATCTTCCTGCAGTTCATGCGGGCCATCCCGGTCTCGCTCGACGAGGCGGCCCGGATCGACGGGGCCTCGCCGCTGCGGATTTACCGGACGGTGATCCTGCCGCTGCTGCGGCCCGCGATCGCGACCGTGGTGATCGTGAAAGGGGTGGTGGTCTACAACGACTTCTACATCCCGTTCCTGTACATGCCCTCGCCCGAACTCGGCACCGTCTCCACGTCGTTGTTCTACTTCAAGGGCCCGTACGGGGCCCGCTGGGAGGTGATCTGCGCGGGCACGGTCCTGGTCATCCTGCCGACCCTGGTGGTGTTCCTGTTCCTGCAGCGGTTCCTCTACAACGGCTTCACCCGGGGGGCCACGAAGTGACGGCGCAGCGGTGAAGCGGGTCACGATCGGGGAGATCGCGGAGCGGGCGGGCGTCTCGATCGGCGCGGTGTCGTACGCCCTGAACGGCCGGCCGGGGGTGTCCGAGGAGACCCGCCGCCGGATCCTGGAGATCGCCGACCGGCTCGGCTGGCGGCCGAGCCTGGCCGCCAGGTCGCTGTCGGGTTCGCGGGCGCACAGCGTGGGCCTGATCCTGGCCCGCCCCGCGGACACCCTGGGCGTCGAGCCGTTCTTCATGCGGTTCATCTCGGGGCTGGAGCGCGAACTGTCGGGCCGGCGGGTCGGCCTGCTGCTGCAGGTGGTCGGGGACCACGCCGCCGCCGTCGAGGCGATCCGCCGCTGGTGGGCCGAGCGCCGGGTGGACGGCCTGGTGGTGACCGACCTGTACGCGCAGGACGCCCGGCTGCCGGTGATCGAGGAGCTGGGCGTCCCGGCGGTGCTGGCCGGGCGGCCCCGGGCCGACAGCGGGCTGGGCGCTGTCTGGGCCGACGACACCGCGGCGGTGGACTCCTCCGTCGACTACCTGGTGGCGCTGGGCCACCGCCGGATCGCCCGGGTGTCCGGGCTGCCCGCCCTCGACCACACCCGGGTCCGGGTGGCGGCGTTCCGCGCGGCCGTGTTCCGGCACGGCCTGGGCGAACCGCGGGTGGTCGAGACCGACTACACCGCGGAGGAGGGCGCGCGGGCGACCCGGGCCCTGCTGTCGCGGCCCGACCGGCCGACCGCGATCCTGTACGACAACGACGTGATGGCCGTCGCCGCGCTCAACGTCGCCCAGGAGATGGGCATCGCGGTGCCCGCCGAGCTGTCCCTGCTGGCCGGGGACGACTCGCAGCTGTGCGTCCTGGTCCGCCCCGCGCTGACCGCCCTGTCCTGGGACATCCAGGCGTACGGCCTGCACACCGCCCAGGTGCTGCTGGAGCTGATCGACGGCCTGCCGCCGCGCTCGCACCAGGAGCGGACCCCCGTCCTGACCGTCCGCGGCAGCACCGGCGCGGCACCGGCCGGCTGAGAAACTTTCGGCCCGCCGCTCCCCCTTCCCCCCTTTCCTCCCAATGCTGTTGACGTCCCGTCAGTTTCCACCCTACTTTCCCGGAAAACGACCGGGCCGCATTTCTGCGCCGCGGACTTAAGCGCATAAGCAGCGCACCGCGCGGCCGCCCCCGCCGTTCCGACGGAAATTCCCCCACCCGATTCGACGCGCTTTCAGGAGGGCCTCCATGCGTCGCACGTTCCCCGACCCCCGCCCCCACCACCCCGCCCGCGCCCGCACCCGCACCGTCGTCGGCGCGGCCGCCGCCGGGGCGCTGGCCCTCGCGGCGGCCTCCCTGACCACCCTCCCCCAGGCCGCCCAGGCCGCGCAGGCCGCCGAGGTGCACTGCAAGGCGACGTACGCGGTGCAGAACGACTGGGGCAGCGGCTTCCAGACCACCGTCACCATCACCAACCTCGGTACGGCGTGGACGAGTTGGACGCTCGGCTTCTCCTACGCCGGCACCCAGGCGCTGTCCTCCGGCTGGAACGGCAGCTGGACGCAGTCCGGCCGGGACGTCACCGTCGCCAGCCTGCCCTGGAACGCCGCCGTCCCGTCCGGCGGCAGCGTCGCGCCCGCCGCGACCTTCGGCTACAGCGGCGCCAACCCCGCCCCGACCGCCTTCACGGTCAACGGCGTCCCCTGCGACGGGTCCGCACCCACCACCCCGCCGACCACCCCGCCGCCGACCGACCCGCCGACCACCCCGCCCGCGGGGCCCGCCCCGGCCCTGCACGTCTCCGGCAACCGGTTGGTCACCGCCGCGGGCACCCCGTACCGCCTGCTGGGCGTCAACCGCTCCAGCGGGGAGTTCGCCTGCGTCCAGGGCAAGGGGGTGTGGGACGGCCCCGCGGACCAGGCGACGGTCGACGCGATGCGCGGCTGGAACGTCCGTGCCGTGCGCCTCCCGCTGAACGAGGAGTGCTGGCTGGACACCGCCGTCGGCGTCCCGGCGGGCGGCACCACCGGCGCCGCGTACCGGAAGGCGGTGAAGGACTACACCGACCTGCTGGTCGCCAACGGCATCAACGTGATCCTCGACCTGCACTGGAGCCACGGCCAGTACACCGGCCCCGGCGCGGGCTGCTCGGACACCGCCGCGACCTGCCAGAAGCCGATGCCCGACCAGCAGTACGCCCCGACCTTCTGGACCCAGGTGGCCGAGACCTTCAAGGGCGACGACGCCGTCCTGTTCGACCTGTTCAACGAGCCCTACCCGGACGCCGCCGACAACTGGGCCGACGCCACCGCCGCCTGGACCTGTCTGCGCGACGGCGGCAGCTGCCCCGGCATCGGCTACCCGGTCGCGGGCATGCAGTCCCTGGTGGACGCGGTGCGCGCGACCGGCGCCACCAACGTGGTCATGACCGGCGGCCTGACCTGGACCAACGACCTCAGCCAGTGGCTGGCCTACGCCCCGCAGGACCCCACCGGCAACCTGATGGCCTCCTGGCACTCGTACAGCTGGAACGGCTGCGTGACCACCGCCTGCTGGGACAGCACGATCGGCGCGGTCGCCGCGAAGGTCCCGGTCCAGGCCGGTGAGATCGGCCAGGCGACCTGCGCCCACGACTACATCGACCAGGTGATGGCCTGGGCCGACGAGAACGAGGTCGGCTACACCGCCTGGACGTGGAACCCCTGGGGCGTGTGCGACAGCAACGGCAACGTGCTGGTCACCGACTGGAACGGCACCCCGACGTCCACCTTCGGCGAGGGCTACCGCGCCCACCTGCTGGCGCAGCAGCCGTAGCCGCACCACCCCGCCGGCCCGCCGGCCCCCTCCGGGCCGGCGGCGCCCGGGCCGGGTCTCAGTCGCCGGGGTGCGACATCGCGTCGATGGCGATGGCCGCGGCCAGCACGGTGGCGTGGTCGGCGCCGGGGCCGATCTCCAGGCCGTAGGTGTCGCGGACCCGGAACCACTTCTTGGAGACCTCGGCGACCTTCCGGCCGTCGTCCTCGATCGTGTACTCGTGGTCGAGGACGTTGCCGTGGACGTCGAGGTCGGGGCCGTCGGGCTGCTCGATGTGCCAGCGGTCGCGGAGCGGGTTGATCAGGGCCTTCTTGACCATGGCGATGCGGTGGCCGTCGGCGTCCTCGATCTCCATCGAGTCCTTGATCCGCAGGGCGCGGCCCTGGACGGTGGCGACCCGGTGGCCGGAGCGGTCCTCGATGTGGAAGGTCTTGCGCAGCCGCAGGGCCTTGCCGTCGACCTTGTAGACGTGGTCGCCGGAGTCGTCGTCGATCCAGTAGTCGTCGCCGATGGCGAGGACCTTCTGGCGCATCCGGTACCGGGTGACCCCCTCCCCGTGGTCGAAAGCGCGGTTGGCCTGGCGGCGGGCCCGTCGTTCCTCGAACATGCCGGCGTCCTCTCCTGGGCTGCTGGGCGTGCGGCGGTGCGGCGGCGGACGGCCCGGCCGCTCCCGCTCCCGCTGCCGGGCCGCGCCGTCCGGTCCGTCCGTCCGTCCGTCCGTCGGCCCTTCGTACCGCCGTCCGGGCGGCCCCGCATCTTTTCGGGGGCGGGCCGGGCGCGGGTGGGGCGAAGGGCCCTACCGGCGGGTGCGGGCGGCTGGTTACCGTCGGAGGCCGGTGCCGGCGGCCCCCGTCGGCCCGCTCCCCGCCGGGCGTCCGTCCTCCGGCCGGTCCGGAGCAGCGGGACGGACCGGGCCCGGACGCGAGAACGGACCCGCGCACGGGAACCCGAGAGGAAGCAGCGAGATGTCGTCGACCGCCAACGGGCCGGGCCCCGCCGGACGGGGACGGTGGTGGACGCGGCCGTGGGCCGCCCCGGTGGCGGCGATGCTGCTGGTGGCGCTGGGGGACCTGCTGCTGGGGCCGGCGCTGGGGCTGCTGCCGCTGTTCGCGGCGGGGCCGGCCCTGGCGGCGGGGCGCGGTTCGCCGCGGACGGTGCTGGGGTCGGCGCTGCTGGGGGTGGTGCTGGTGCTGCTGATCTCGGTGTGGGACGGGCTGTGGGGGCACACCCGGGTGTGGGTGGCGCTGGCGGGGGTGGTGTTCACGGCGCTGGCCGCGTGCTGGGTGTCGGTGACCCGGCGGCGGGCGGAGCGCGAGCTGGTGGACGTCCGGGCGGTGGCCGAGACGGTGCAGAACGTGCTGATGCCGCCGCTGCCGCCCCGGGTCGGCCCGCTGGAGCTGACCGGCTCGTACCGCTCGGCGCACCGGACGGCCCGGGTGGGCGGTGACCTGTACCAGGCGGTGCAGGTGCCGGGCGGGGTGCGGATCCTGGTCGCGGACGTGCAGGGCAAGGGTCTGGAGGCGGTGAGCACGGCGGCGGCGGTGCTGGGCGCGTTCCGCAACGCGGCGCCGGTCGCGCCGGACCTCGGCGCGCTCGCCGCGCAGATCGAGCGGGCGCTCGCCGCGCAGACCTCCGGGGACCGGTTCGTGACGGCGCTGCTGGCCGACGTCCGGGAGGACGGGCGGACGGCGCTGCTGGACCACGGGCACCCGGTGCCGGTGCTGCTGCGGGCGGGCGGGGCGGCGCCGGTGCTGCCCCGGCTGGACCCGGCCCCGCCGTTCGGGCTGTCCGCGCTGGCCGGCGGCGGGCCGGCCCCGCGGCCGACCGTGCTGACCCTGCACGACGGCGACCGGCTGCTGTTCTGCACCGACGGCCTGACCGAGGCCCGGGACGGTTCCGGCGCCTTCTACCCGCTGGCCGACCGCGCCGGCCCGGTGCTCGCCCCGTCCTGCCCGCGGCGGGCGCTGGCCCGGCTGCGGGCGGACGTCGAGGCGTGGACGGGCACCGGCCCGGACGACGACTCCGCGCTGCTGCTCTGCGACTTCCGCCCGGCCGGCGCGGCCGCAAGCACCGACGGCGCGCGGCCGGGGGCCGTCGCGGCCTAACCGCGGGCCCGGCGACGGGCCAGCAGCCAGCCGAGGGCGGCGCCCACCAGCAGGGTGACCAGCAGCACCAGCCAGAGCGGGAGGGTGACGGTGGGGATCCACAGGCGGATCTGCACCGAGGCGGTGTTCGCGGCGATGAACCAGATCGCCAGGACGCCGAGGATCAGGAACGCGATGGTCCTGATCCGCATCTCGCGGCCGCCGACGGTGACCGAGGCCGGCCGGTCCGCACTGCTCGTCTTGTCAGCCATACGGACCATTATCTGAGGAATGTCCCACTTCGGCCCGTCGGCCTCCGGGGCGGCCCGCCGCGGCCGGGGCCCTCGGCTCAGCCGCAGGTGATGATCAGCGCGGTGAGTGCCGTGCAGCTGCGGCTCGCGCTGTCGTTGCCCGGGCCGGGGTCGGCGGGCGTGGCGGCGGTGCGGGTCGCGGTGGCCTTGTACGCGGTGCCGAGGCTGAGCAGGGCGACGGGGAGGCTGAAGGTCCGGCGGGCACTGGCGCCGGGGGCGAGGCCGGTGAGGGTGCAGGTGAGGCGGCCGGGGGCGGCGGTGCAGCCGGGGGCGGTGGTGGCGGGCGTGAGGGTGCCGGGGGTGAGGGCGACGGTCACGGTGGCGCCGGTGGACGCGGTGGTGGTGCTGGTGTCGGTGACGGTGAGCGTGTAGTCGATCCGGCCGCCGAGCAGCGCGGGGACGGCGGCCGCGTCGAGGGTGACGGCGAGGTCGGCCTTCGGTTCGGCCGGGGGGTCGACGGGGGCGGGCGGCGCCGGGATGACCAGGTCGACCGGGCCCCGGACGCCGCGGACCCGGTCGGTCACGGTGTTGCTCGCGGTGTCGACCACGGTCAGGTAGTCGTCGGCCGGGTTGGCGACCCACAGCTGGGAGCCGTCGGGGGTGAGCGCGAGGGCGCCGGGCTCGTCGGGCGTCTCGACGATGCCGGTGACCTGTCCGCCGCCGGTGGCGAAGGCGGTGACGGTGGGGCCGAGCGCGCTGGTGGCGTACCCGCGGGTGCCGTCGGGGGAGACGGCGACGCCGTCGGCGCCCGCGTAGACCTGCACCTCGGCGCTGACGGTGCGGGTGGCGGTGTCGACGACGGCGACGACGCCGCTGTCGTACTCGGTGACGTAGGCGTGCCTGCCGTCGGGGGCGAAGGCGACCTGCCGGGGCGATCCGGGCAGCGGGAGGGTGGCGGCGACGGCGTTGGTGCGGGTGTCGACGACGGTGAGGCCCTGCGGCTGGGTGAGGTAGAGGTCGCGGCCGTCGGGGGAGACGGCGGCGTCCTCGGGGAGGAAGCCGAGCGGGACGGTGGCGGTGACGGTCCCGGCCGCCGGGTCGAGGACGGAGAGCGCGCCGAGCGCCGGGTCGCCCTGGTGGTCCCCGGCGTACACCCGGGTGCCGTCCGGGGAGACGGCGATCGCCTGGGTGCCGGTGCGGGTGGCGACGGCGGTGTTCCGGCCGGGGTCGGCGGGGTCGACCACCCGGACGACGGGCGCGCCCTGGTCGGTGACGTAGAGGTGGCGGCCGTCGGGTGCGGCGGCGATCCGGGCGGGCCTGCTGCCGTCCGGGAGGGTGATCCGTCCGGTCGGCTGCCGGGTGGCGGTGTCGACGGCGGTGAGGGTGCCGCAGCACTGGTCGACCACGTACGCGACGGGTGCGGCGGGGGCCGGGGTGTCCGCCGCGGCGGGCCCGGGCGCGGCGAGCAGCAGGGGCGCGGCCAGGGCGAGCGCGACGGCGGCGGACGCGGCGCGGCGGGCGGATCTGCGGCGGACGCGGAGGGGGGTGGAGCGGAGGGATCGCACTGCCGTCTCATTTCGTTCGCGAGGGCAAGGAGGCGGGGGCGCACCCGTCCCGCGGCCGCGACCGGGGGTGTGCGGGTGATCACCGGGTGTGCATGCTGCTGGGCGGGCCGCTCGGGCCGCAAGGGCGGGTTTGCGCCATCCGGCGCCTCCCGGGGAGGGCCCGGGCGCGTTCCCGCCGGGCCCGTGCTCGCGGCCGCCGAACGGCGTCCTGACGCATTGTCCGAAACGCCGCCGCACCGGTCGTACCCGCCCGGATTCCCCAACCATCCACATTCACAAGGGCGTTCGAGCATCGATCACCCCCCCCCCCGGCCACCAGCCTTCGCCGCAGACGAGCAGAGCGCCGGGGACGCCGTCGGCTACTCCGTCGCCGACGGCCGCACCACGGTCCACGGCAGCGCGGCCGTCGAAGTCACCAACACCTTCGAGCCGCCGACCCCCCTCCCCCTCCCCGACCCCGAGCACCCCCGCCGACAACGGCGGCGGCACCCTCCCCTCCACCGGCGCCGGCTGGGCCCCGTGGGCCTCCGCCACTGACCCCCACCCGCCCCCGCCGGCACCCCTCCCTCGCCGGCACCCCTCCCCGCCGGCTCCCTCCCTGACGGCGCCTCACCATCCCCGCTGGACCATAGTCAGTCATCCGGTATATACAGTGATCATGAGTGAACGCAGCAGTCACAGCCAGCCGATGCGGGAGCCCACCCTCCTGCTGCTGGCCGCCCTCGCGGACGAGCCCCGGCACGGGTACGCCCTGCTCGGCGAAGTCACCCGGATCTCCGACGGCCGGGTCCGGCTCCGGGCCGGCACCCTGTACGGGGCGCTGGACCGGTTGTTGGCGCAGGGCCTGGTCCGGGTCGAGCGCGAGGAGGTGGTCGACGGGCGGGCCCGCCGGGTGTACGCGCTGACCGACCGGGGGCGGACCGACCTCGACGCCGAGGTACGGCGGATGGAGACCGTGGCGGTGGAGGCCCGCCGCCGGATGCAGCGGACCGCACGGACCCTGGGAGCGACGGGATGACGACGGGCGCACGACTGCTGCGGTGGGCCGTCCGGCTCCACCCGCCCTACTACCGCGAGGAGTTCGGGCCCGACCTGGAGGAGGCCGCGCTCGCCTCGATGGCCGGCCGGCCGCGCGCCGCCGTCCTCGCCGAGGCCGCCCAGCTCGCCTCGCACGGCCTGCGGTTGCGGCTGGGCCTGGGCGCCGACCGCCCGCTCGGCCGGGCCGCCGCCGACGCGGCGCCCGCCGTCCTGGCGCTGGCCGCGGCCGGGCAGGCCGCCTTCCGGCTGCGGGAGGCCCGGGTGTTCGGCACCGTCATGACGCCCGATCAGCTGGCCCGGACGTACGGCACCCAGCCCGCCTGGGCGGGCGTCGCGCTGACCGCGGTGGCGCTGTTCGCGCTGCTGCTGGGCCGGGTCACCACCGCCCGGCTGCTCGGCACCGCCGCGCTGGCGGCGGCCGTGCTCTCGGCGGCGCTGGCGGCGGCGCACCGGCTGGCCGGCGAGACCGGCCAGCCGGTCACCGGGCTGTTGAACCCGCTGGTGGCCTGCCTGTTCCTGTGGCTGGCCCCGCTGCGGCTGACGCCCGCGCCGGACCGCCGGGGGGCGCTGCTGGCGCTGGGTCTCGGCGCGGGCGCGGCGGGCGTGCTGCCGGCCGTTCCAGCGGTCGGCGGGCAGGGCGTGGTCGGCGTCGCGGTGGTGCTGGCGGTCGGCCTGGCCGGTCGGCACACCCGGCGGGCCGCGCTGACCGGGCTGGTCGCGCTGCTGCCGCTGTACCCGGCCGTGCTGGACGAGTTCGCCCCGCACCGCCCGTCGCCCGTCCAGACCCTGCAGTTCGCCGTGGTGGCGGCGGTCGCCGCCGCCGTGCTGCTGCGGGTGCGCCGCCGCGCGCAGCGCCCGTCCTGACGGGCGGCCGTCCGCGCCCGTCCGCCCCCGGCGCGCCGGTTCCCCCCGGTCCGGCGCGCTGCCTACGGTGGGGTGGTGACTGATCGTCGAAGCGGCGGGTACCTGGGGGCGGCGGCCGCGTTCGCCGTCTGCATGGCCGGGACCACGCTGCCCACCCCGCTGTACGGGCTGTACCAGGAGCGGATCGGGTTCTCCGAGCTGATGGTGACGGTGGTGTTCGCCGTCTACGCGCTCGGGGTGATCGGCGTGCTGCTGCTGTTCGGGAACGTCTCGGACGCGGTGGGGCGGCGGCCGGTGCTGCTGGTCGGCCTGGGGTGCGCGGCGGCCAGCGCGGTGGCGTTCCTCGCCGAGCAGGGCCTGGCCTGGCTGTTCGCGGGCCGCCTGCTGTCGGGCTTCGCGGCGGGCCTGTTCACCGGCACCGCCACCGCGTACGTGCTGGAACTCGCCCCGCCGGGCCGCAAGGGCCGGGCGGGGTTCGTCGCGACGGCCGCCAACATGGGCGGCCTGGGCTGCGGCCCGCTGCTGGCCGGGCTGCTGGCCCAGTACGCGGCGCGGCCGCTGACCCTGCCGTTCGTGGTCCACCTGGTGCTGCTGGTGCTGTCCTTCGCGGTGCTGCGCGCGCTGCCGGAGAGCGTCGACGGGGCGCGCCCGCTGCGCACCGCGCGGCCGCACCGGCCGTCGCTGCCCGCGGAGGTGCGCGGGGTGTTCGTGCCCGCGGCCGTCGCCGCGTTCACCGGGTTCTCGCTGCTGGGGGTGTTCACCTCGGTGACGCCCGCGTTCCTGGCCGAACAGGTGGGCGTGCACAACCACGCGGTGGTGGGCCTGGTCGTCGCCACCGCGTTCTTCGCCTCCACCGGCGGCCAGTTGCTGGTGCCGAAGCTGGGCGCGCGGCGGGCGATCCCGCTGGGCTGCCTGGTGCTGATCGGCGGCCTGGGCCTGCTCGCCCTCTCGCTGGCCACCCACGCCCTCGCCCCGCTCGTGCTGGCCGCCCTGGTCGGCGGGGCCGGGCAGGGCATGACGCTGCGCGGCGCGGTCGGCGAGGTCGCGGCCGTCGCCCCCGACGCCCACCGCGGCGGGGTGCTCTCCGCCCTGTTCGTGGTCGCCTACCTGGGCATCTCGATCCCGGTGATCGGCGTGGGCCTGCTGGACGGCCCGCTCGGCCTGCCCGACGCGGGCCTGGTCTTCACCGCCTGCATGGCCGTCCTGGCCGCCGCCTCCGGCGCCTTCCTGCTGCGCCGGGCCCGCGCCCTGGACTGACCGCCCACCGGTTGTCGATCTTTCCCCGCCCGCCGTCGCGTGGTAGGAGTGCCCCAGCACTGCGCGTACGGAGGGATCGACCATGCTGATAGCCGACCGGACGGATCCGGCGTCCGGATACCTGTTCCTGCTCTGCTGGGGGATCGCCGCGTTCTCGATCGGCTGCGTGCTGGCCCTCAACCTCCGGGGTGCGGTGGACCGGCTCGTCGCCTTCCTGGAGGCGCAGCGCGCGCAGTCGGGCCTGACGGCACCGCTGCGGGGAGGCTCCGTCCTGCGGCCGCTGGGGGCGGTGTTCCTGCTGGCCGGCGCCGGCGCCGCGGTGTTCGGCGCGGTCGAGGTGTTCTCCGTGGACGCGCGGTCGCTGTTCACCCGCAGGCACGACCTCGGGGCGATGGTCTTGCTCTTCCCGCTCATCGGCCTGTTCGCGCTGGCTGGGCTCTGGCACCGCCGGGGCCCGCTGCGCACCGCCTGGGCCACCGGCCGCGCGGCGCTCCGCACCGGGGCCGTCCTGTTCTCCCTGGCCGCGCTCGCCCTCACCGCCTGCCTCAGCCTGGGCCTGTTCACCCTGGGCGCCTTCGTCCTGGCCCTGACCGCGGTCACCGCCGTGCTCACCCTGCTCTCCCTCCCCCGGCGGGTCTCCGCCACCTGATCGAGCGTCATACCCCGGTAGCACGCGGCCGGTTGGCTCTGCAGTAGGGCGCGCACCGCCCGTTCGCCCCCGTACGGTGAGGCCCGTCAACAGGCACCGGACACGAGGGGTTACCCATGACGGGCAGGCGGGGACGGACCGGGGCGGCGCTGCTGCTCGCGGCACTGGCGGCGACGACGGCCCTGCCGGGCCCGGCGGCGGCGAGCGGGGGCCCGGCCACCCACCGGCAGGCGACGGCCCGACTCCCGTACCCCAGCGGGCCGTTCGCGATCGGAACGACCGCCCTGCGGCTCACCGACGACTCCCGCCCCGACCCCTGGACGGCCGGACGCACCCGCGAGCTGATGGTGAGCGTCTGGTACCCGGCCGCCCGCCCCTCCGGCGGCCCGCGCACCCCGTACATGGCCCCGGCCGCCGGAGCCCACTTCGGCGGGCCGGACGGCATCGGGCTGATCAACTACGGTGTCACGCCCGGCAGTACGGACTGGTCCTCGATCCGCACCCACGCCCTCACCGACGCCCCGGCGCTGCCCGGCGGCCCGCGCCCGGTGGTGCTCTACTCGGCCGGCCTCGGCGACCCGCGCACCTGGGGCACCGCCCTGGTCGAGGACCTGGCCTCCCGCGGGTACGTCGTCGTCACCGTCGACCACACCTACGAAGCCTCCGAAGTCGCCTTCCCCGACGGCGAATTGGCCACCTCGGTGCTCCCCGGCATGCTGGGCGACCCGGACCTCGACATCGGCGCGGTCCTGCGCAAGTCGGTGGACGCCCGGGTCGCCGACACCCGCCTCGTCCTGGACCGGCTCACCTGCCTCGGCGAACGCCCCGGCCTCCCCGCCGGACTCGCCGCCACCCTCGACCTGACCCGGATCGGCATGGCCGGCCACTCCGCGGGCGGCTTCACCGCCCTGCAGACCATGCACGACGACCCGCGGATCCGCGCCGCGATCGACCTCGACGGCCAACTCCACTTCCCCGGCCCCGACGGGCGGACCGGCGTCTTCCTCCCCACCGTCGCCGAGGACGGCCTCGACCGCCCCTTCCTCCTGATGGGCACCCGCAGCCCCGACTCCGGCCCCTACCACCGGCAACCCGGCTGGGACGCCCTCTGGCACCACAGCACCGGCTGGCACGCCGACGTCACCCTCGAAGGCTCCCGCCATGCCTCCTACACCGACGCCGAGTCCCTCCTCCCCCAACTCGCCCACCAGGGCGCCCTCTCCCCCACCACCCTCCGCGAGGACATCGGCGACCTCCCCCCGACCCGCGCCGAAGCCGCCACCCGCGCCTACGTCGCCTCCTTCTTCGACCGCTGGCTCCGCGCCCACGACGACCACCTGCTGGACGGGCCCTCGGCCCGCTTCCCCGAGATGACCTACGAACGCTGAAGCACAACAGGGGCCCGGGGAACGGCGAGTCCGTGCTGCTGACGGCCGGAGCCCGTCGGCGGTCCGTGCTGCTGCGCGCCGTGGACGGAACCCGAAGCAGACCCGCCGGGCGGCAGTGCACCGCCCGCAGCCACGGCCCCGCCGTTCCCCGGGCCCCTGTTCCCGCCTCCCGCCGTTGCCCTCCGCCCCTTTCAGGCCGCCGTGACCGACTGCGGAAAGGCGAACACCCCGTCCGGGTCGTACTGCCGGGCCACCCGCTGGAGTCGCGGCAGGTTCTCCCCGTAGTAGGCCCGCCCCCAGTCCGGCAGCGTCGCGTCGATGTAGTTGACGTACGCGCCGGGGGCGCCGAGCCGGGCGAGGCCGTCGCGGATCTCGTCGACGGTGGCCCGGACCCGGTCCGCGTTCGCGGCCGTCGCGCCCGCGTAGACCTGGGCGCTGGCGAGCGAGTCGCGGTGCGGGAAGGCCGTCCCGTCGGGAGCGATCTCGCCGACCGCGCCGCCGAGCGAGTCGAGCAGCAGGTCGACGCCGGTGCGGCCGGTCATCAGCTCGGTGAGCCGGGCCGGGTCGAGCGGGCGGGGACCGTACATCCGGGAGACCGCGACGAAGCCGGTGCGGGTGAGTCGGCCGCCCTCCCAGGTGGGGTGGCACTGGGCGACGGTGTCGTTGGAGCAGCCGGCCATGAACTTCATCGCGGCCAGGTAGTCCTTGGCGGCGACGGTGCGACCGCTGGGCGCGGTGCCGGCCAGTCGCACCAGCCGGTCGATCTGCTGGTTGGCGCCGGACGGGTCGCCGACCCAGCAGCCGACGATCCGGCAGGTGGGCGGGTTGCCGCCGGAGACCTGGCAGCTGGCCCACAGTTCGGGCGGCGCGTCGGCGCACCACTGCTGCCAGCCGCCGATCACCTGGGCGACGGACCCGGCGGGGAACGGCACGATGAAGACGGTCAGGCCGGGCGCGGGCGGGGTGTCGAAGGTGAACCGGGTGACGACGCCGAAGTTGCCGCCCCCGCCGCCGCGCAGCGCCCAGTGCAGGTCGCACTCGTGCTCGGCGTCGGCGGTGCGCACGCAGGAGTCGGCGGTGACCACCTCGGCGGCGGTGAGCCGGTCGCAGGTCAGGCCGTACTTGCGGGCCAGGACGCCGATGCCGCCGCCGAGGGTGAGGCCGCCGATGCCGACGGTCGGGCAGCTCCCGCCGGGCAGCAGCCGGCCGGCGGCGGCCAGGCCCGCGTACACCTCGATCAGCCGGGCGCCCGCGCCGACCTCGGCGGTGCCGTCGGGGTTGACCCGGACGGTGTTCATCGCGCGCAGGTCGATCACCAGGCCGCGGTCGGGGACGCTGTAGCCGAGGTAGCTGTGGCCGCCGCTGCGGGCGGCGATCGGGATGCCGTGGCCGCGGGCGACGTCCAGGCAGGCCCGGACGTCGTCGGCGGTGGCGCACTTGGCGACGGCGCCGGGCAGTTGGCCGTCGTTCAGCTCGTTGAAGCCGAGCCGCGCCGTCCCGTACCCGGGGTCGGCGGGCAGCACCAGTCGGTCGCCGAGCCGCTGCCGCAGTGCCTGCCAGTCCGGCGGGGTCGGCGGGCGGCCCCGCCGGACTGGCAGGCACTGCGGCCGGGCCGGGAACGCCTCCACCGCCCCCCGGGCCCGGGCCGGGGCGGCCCCCAGCAGCACTGCGGCCCCGACGGCTCCGCCCACGGTCAGGAAACGACGACGGTCCATGGTCACGACGCACCCTCTCTCCCCCGCGCCGGGTGCGCGGGACCCTGCGCCGATCGTCACGCGCCGCGGCCCGCCGGCCCGGCTGCGGCCCGCCGGAGTGCGTCCGATGGCGCAGCGCGCACCGGCGCGCGCCCGACGGCACGTCAGTTCGCGCACGCCGGTCCGGCCGACTCGGCGGGCTTCGGGCAGCAGGGGGCCTCGGGGGCGGCACGAACAGGCCCGTGACCTTCTCGCCGGCCTCGGCGCGCGGCGGAACGTCGACGGTCCGACGGCCCCGACCGCGCCGGTGAACGCCTCCAGCCCCTGGGGGCCGGGCCTCGTCCGACCATCCGGGACGGCCTCGGCGACGGCCTCGGCGACGGCGAGCGGGTCGCCGAGCGACTGCCGGCTGTGGCCCGCGCTCCGGGCCCGCTGGCCGCAGAGCCCGGGCCCCCGCTCGGCGAGGCCATCCACCTGCCGGGCCCGCCGCCCGCCGCCCGCCGCCCGCTGCCCGCCGTCCGTCACCCGCCGCCCCCGTCCGCTCCGGTCGGCCGCGCCGTGGGCGCGCCGGACCGCGACCCGGGGGCTCGTGCACCTCCGACCGCCCCCGAACCGTGACCTGACTGGACGTCAATTCGCCTGCCGGTGCCGTATTGTCGCCGTCTCGGCCGGTCGCGATCGCAGGTGATCGCGCACCGTCGCTGCCGTGCGGCTGGACGCTGCCCGGAAGCGTCGGGCGGGTCGAACGGAGCGGGTGGAGGTACGCGGGTGCGGGATCGGATGCGGGGGCGGCCGGCCTCGGTTCTCTCGGCGGGGTGCGACTGGTGACGGCCGTCGACGACCTCCCGCCGCTGGGGACCGGACTCGGCACGGCACAGCGCGAGTTCGCCGATCAACTGCGGTCGGTCTTCCGCCGGCTGGAGCTCCCGGTGGCGGAGTTCGCGGCCCGCTGCGGGCTGGACCCGGCGGAGCTCGCGGACTACTTCGGGGGCGTGCGGGTGCCGCCGCGGGAGTTCGTCGGGACGCTGCTGGACGCCGTCCACGACGGTGGCGTCGAACCGGCCGCCCGCGAGCGGCTGTGCCGCGCCCGGATGGCGGCGCTGCGCACCGCCCGGCCGATCGGGCGGGCGGTGTGCCAGCTGGAGGACCAACTGCACGCCGCGGAACGGGAGATCAGGCAGGCGCAGGAGCAGGCCGCCGGGGCCGAGCGCGCGCTCGCCGAGCTGGCGGCCCGTGGCGGCGACGGCATCGACGACGGCGTCGACGGCGGCCCGGAGCGGGCCGCCCGGCCGGCCGAACACGCCGAACTGGCCGAACACGCCGAACTGGCCGAACAGGCCGTCCGGGCCCGCGAGCAGTCCGCCCGGGCCGGCGCCCGCCGCACCCTGCTGCGGCGCCAACTCGCCCTGCTGGAGCGGCAGCAGGGCACCACGGCGGCGCCGCCCGCGCCCACCGGGGCGGCGGACGGTGACGGCCCGCCGCCCAAGATCCTGCTGGTGGACGACCGCCCGGAGAACCTGGTGGTGCTGGAGGCGCTGCTCGGCCCGCACGGGCACCAGTTGGTCCCCGCGACCTCCGGCCCCGAGGCGCTGCGGGCGCTGATGGAGCCCGACGGCTACGCGGCGATCCTGCTCGACGTGCAGATGCCCGGCATGGACGGCTACGAGACCGCCGCGCACATCCGCAGCCGGGCCCGGACCCGCGACATACCGATCGTCTTCGTCACCGCCATCGGCAGCGAACCCGACCACGCGGTGCGCGCGTACGCCGCGGGCGCCGCCGACTTCCTGCCCAAGCCCGTGGACCCGTGGGCGGTGCGGGCCAAGGTGGCCTCGTTCGTCGAGCTGCACCGCGCCCGCGGCGCGGGGGCCTGAGCGGCCCGCCCCCGCCCCCCGCTCCCCCCGCTCCCGCTCCCGCCGGAGGACGGCGAGGCCGCCACCCCCTGTGACGGGGTGGCGGCCTCATTCCGTGGGGGTCTCGTCCCCCGGGCGGGGGCTACTTCCAGCTGTCGTTGAGCGTCGCCGTCCCGGAGGCGCCGGTGGTGTAGCTGCGGTTGGAGCCGCTCTCCCACGTGACGTTGCCGGCCGCGTCCTTGACGACGTACTTGTACTCGAAGGCGGCGCTCGCGGGCAGCGTGAGCGTGAGCTTCCAGTTCGGGTACGCGGCGGAGGACATCAGCAGGGCGTTGGCGGGGTTCCAGCTACCGAGCTGGGCGGTGGAGCCGACCAGGTAGACGTTCTGGCCGACCACGGTGGTCTTGTTCTCGGAGAAGGTCACCGACACCTGGCCGGTGCTGCTGGCGCCGCCCCAACTGTCGTTCAGGGTGCCGCCGGTGGCGCCGGTGTTGGCACTGTGGTTGGCGCCGCTCTCCCAAGTGACGTTGCCGGAGGCGTCCTTGACGATGTACTTGTACTCGAAGGCGGTGTTGACGGGCAGTTGGACGCTGCCGCTCCACACGGGGTAGCCGGCCGGGGAGAGCGCGACGGCCGCGTTCGGGTCCCAGTTGCCGAGCTGGGCGATCGAGCCGACCAGGTAGACGTTCTGGCCGGTGACGGTGGTCTTGTTCTCGTTGAACGTCTCGGTGACCGTGCCGCTCGGGTTGGTCGGGCTGGCGGACGGCGAGGGGCTGGTGCCACCGCTCGGGCTGGCGGACGGCGAGGGGCTGGCGGTGCCGGTGGTGGCGGTGTACAGCGCGACGGCGTCGCCGGCGTTGACGGTGACGGTGGCCTTGCCGGAGCCGTCGA
Organism: Kitasatospora sp. NPDC004272; assembly: GCF_053603035.1. Classification (NCBI taxonomy): domain Bacteria; kingdom Bacillati; phylum Actinomycetota; class Actinomycetes; order Kitasatosporales; family Streptomycetaceae; genus Kitasatospora; species Kitasatospora sp. NPDC004272. Next base: position 20,906 of record NZ_JBSGET010000111.1, read on the forward strand.
CGCTCACGGTCGGGCCGGTGCAGTTCGAGCCACTGACGTCGCCGTGGATGACGTCGCAGTAGGTGCCGGCGGCCAGGCCGGTGGTGAAGGTCTGGGTGACGGCGGAGCCGCTGTTGTTGACGGCGACCCAGCCCTTGCCGCCGCGGCTGAACGCGATCGCGTTGTTGCCGTTGTCCCACCAGTTGGCGACGGCCTCGCCGCGGGTCGCGTTGTGCCAGCCGACCATGTTGGCGATGCCCTGGTCGCGGTCGGTGCAGGTCCAGGTGTTGTTGCCGCAGTTGACGTCGGTGACGTAGCCGTTGCCGTCGGCGGGCGGCGAGTCGTCCTTGTTGTTGTACCGGAAGCCGGAGTAGACCTGCGGGGTGCCGTAGCCCCAGGCGAGTTCGAAGACGTGCGCCAGCTTGTACTTGGAGCCGTCGTTGTAGGTCAGGGTGGTCTTGTCGCGCTCCAGGTCGTGGTTGGTCACCATGACGTTGGACTTGTCGCTCGGCTCGAAGCCCCAACTCTGCCCGAAGGTCTTGAGGTTGGCGATGTTGCCGTTGAACTGCTGGGAGAGCTTGGAGGCGTAGGTGAACTCCAGCACACTGCCGTTGCCCTCGAACGCGGCGGGCGCCAGCTGGCCGCTGCTGCCGGGGAAGATCTCCTGGTAGACGTACGGGCGGCCGCCCCACTGGGTGTCGTTCAGCCGGGAGACGATGTTGCCCATGTCGGCCTGGGCGATGTGCTTGGCCGCGTCCACCCGGAAGCCGTCGACGCCCGCGCCGATCAGGGTGTTCAGGTACCCGGCGATCTTGCCGCGGACGTAGTCGCTCTCGGTGTTGAGGTCCGAGAGGTTGAGCAGCTGGCACTCCTGGACCTGGGTGACGTTGTTCCAGTCGTTGATGCCCAGGTCGGCGTTGGGGCACGGCGGGGAGCCGTGGAAGTCCGACTTGCTGTAGGGCACCGCCGAGTAGCTGTAGCCGGTCGGGCTGAAGGCCGAGCCGCCGTAGCCGGTGGTGCTGCTCTGGTTGGTGCCCGCCATGTGGTTGATCACCGCGTCGGCGTACACCTTCACGCCGGCGTTGTGGCAGGCGGTCACCATCGCCCGGAACTGCGCGTCGGTGCCCATCCGGCTGTTCAGGTTGTACGAGACCGGCTGGTAGACCTCCCACCAGGGGTGTCCGGCCACCGAGATCGACTCCTGCGGCGGGGCGACCTGGACGGCGCCGTAGCCCTTGGGGCCCAGGACGTTGGTGCACTCGCTCGCGACCGAGTTCCAGTTCCACTGGAACAGGTTGGCGATCACGTCGCCGCCGTTGGGGGTGGCGGCGGCCTGCGCGGTGCCCTGCAGGCCGAGCGGCAGCAGCACGCCCAGGACCAGTGCGCCGGCCGCGGCGGCCACGGGCGCGGTTCTACGGACAGGGGACATCGACGGAACTCCCGGGGTGGTGGGGGTCTTGGGGGAAGACGTGCGGGAACGGGGAAGACGATCCACCCCGGCCCGCGGCACCGTCAAGACATCGGTGCAAGAAATTTCATCCCCTTGCGTTCGGATCGACCCCCGCCGGAAACACGAATCCGGTAGTCGATCCACCGAAAAGGTGTATACCTCCCCGGCATCCACCCAGCTCATCCCGCCAGCGCCGAAATACTTTGCAGAAAGTTTCACCCACCGCGCCGCTCCCCGGCCCGCGTCCGCCCCCGGGTTAGCGTGACGCGGTGAACCACACGCAGATCGACGACGACGGCATGGTGCGGGTGCGCGGCGCCCGGGTGCACAACCTGCGCGACGTGACGGTGGCGGTGCCGCGCGGCGCGGTGGTCGCGTTCACCGGCGTCTCCGGCTCCGGCAAGTCCTCCTTGGCCTTCGGCACCCTGTTCGCCCAGGCCCAGCACCGCTACCTGGAGTCGGTCTCGCCGTACGCCCGCCGCCTGCTGCGCCAGGTCGAGGCCCCGCAGGTGGACGCGGTGACCGGCATGCCCCCGGCCGTCGCCCTGGAGCAGCGCCGCTCGGTCCCCTCCTCCCGCTCCACCGTCGGCACCATCAGCACCATGTCCAACCTGCTGCGGATGCTGCTCTCCCGCTGCGGCGCCTATCCGCCGGGCGCACCGCGCCTGGACTCCGACGCCTTCTCGCCGAACACCCCGGCCGGCGCCTGCCCCGAGTGCCACGGGCAGGGCGTGCTGCACCGGGTGACGGAGCGCTCGCTCGTCCCGGACGACTCGCTGTCCATCCGGCAGGGCGCCGTGGCGTCCTGGCCCGGCGCCTGGCAGGGCAAGAACCTGCGCGACATCCTGGGCGCGCTCGGCCACGACCTGGACCGGCCCTGGCGCGAACTGCCCGCCGCCGAACGGGAGTGGATCCTGTTCACCGACGAACAGCCGGTGGTCACCGTCCACCCCGAACGCGAACCCGGCCGCGTCCAGCGCCCCTACCGGGGCAAGTACGGCAGCGCCCGCCGCCTGGTCCTCAAGGCGTTCGCCGAGTCCCGCAGCGAGGCCGCCCGCGCCAGGGCGGCCGCCTTCCTGGAGCAGTCCGTCTGCCCGAACTGCCACGGCCACCGGCTGCGTCCCGAGGCGCTGGCCGTCACCTTCGCCGGGCTGAACGTCACCGGCCTGGCCGCCCTGCCCGCCGCCCGCCTCGCCGAGCTGCTGCGCCCGCACACCGCCGGGGACGGGCCGGCCGCCCTGATCACCGCCGACCTCGCCGACCGCCTCACCGCGCTGGACCGCCTCGGCCTCGGCTACCTCTCGCTGGACCGCACCGCCCCCACCCTGTCCACCGGCGAACTCCAACGCCTGCGCCTGGCCACCCAGTTGCGCTCCGGCCTGTTCGGCGTGGTGTACGTCCTGGACGAGCCCTCGGCCGGCCTGCACCCGGCCGACACCGAGGCGCTGCGCCGCGTCCTGGCCGAACTGCGGGCGGCGGGAAACTCGGTGTTCGTGGTCGAGCACGACATGGCGGTGGTGCGCGGCGCCGACTGGCTGGTGGACGTCGGCCCGGCCGCGGGCTCCGGCGGCGGCCGGATCCTGCACAGCGGCCCGGTGGACGGCCTGCGCGCGGTGGACGCCTCCGCGACCCGCCGCTTCCTGTTCGACCCGCCGCCCCCACCGCCGTCCCGCCACCGCACCCCCACCGGCACGCTGCGGCTGCGCGGCGTCACCCGGCACAACCTGCGCGGCCTGGACGCGGACGTGCCGCTGGGCGTGCTGACCGCCGTCACCGGCGTCTCCGGCGCGGGCAAGTCGACGCTGCTCGCCGCCGTCGCCGAAGCCGCCGCCGCGGCCGCCGACGGCCACCGGGTGGTGACCTTCGACCAGACCCCGCTGGGCCGCACCCCGCGCTCCAACCTGGCCACCTACACCGGCCTGCTGGACACCGTCCGCAGACTGTTCGCCGCCACCGAGGAGGCGAAGGCCCGCGGCTACGGCGCGGGCCGGTTCTCCTTCAACGTGGCCGCCGGCCGCTGCCCCACCTGCGAGGGCGCGGGCGCGATCGAGGTCGAGCTGCTGTTCCTGCCCACCGCCTGGAGCCCCTGCCCGGACTGCCACGGCAGCCGCTACAACCCGCAGACCCTGCAAGTCACTTACCGCGGCGCCACGATCGCCGACGTGCTCGCCCGGACGGTCGACGAGGGCGCCGCGTTCCTCGCCGACACCCCGCCCGCCGCCCGCGTCCTGACCACCCTCCAGCAGGTCGGCCTCGGCTACCTGCGGCTCGGCCAGCCCGCCCCCGAACTCTCCGGCGGCGAGGCCCAGCGCGTCAAACTCGCCGCCGAACTCCAGCACGCCCACCGCAGCCGCACCCTCTACCTGCTGGACGAGCCCACCACCGGCCTGCACCCCGCCGACAGCGAGGTCCTCACCGCCCAACTGCACCGCCTGGTCGACGCGGGCGCCACCGTCCTGGTCGCCGAGCACGACCTCGACCTGATCGCCGGCGCCGACCACGTCATCGACCTCGGCCCCGGCGGCGGCGACGCGGGCGGCCGCGTCCTCGCCACCGGCACCCCCACCGCCGTCGCCACCGCCCCCGGCAGCCGCACCGCCCCCTACCTGGCGAACCGCCTCTCCCCGCACGGCAGTTGACCGGCCAGGCGGACGACCGGCCAGGCGGACGGGCGGTTCACCGACCGCCCCGCACGTCCACCGCCGCCCGCGGCACCGATCGTCTCGGGCGCCGAGGAACCCGAAGGGCCCGCGCGGAGTTCGCGCGGGCCCCTGAACGTCCGTTCCACCGGCCTCAGTTGGCGAGGCTGAAGTCCCCGCCCACCGGTGCGGCGATCTTGTCGACGCCGGTCAGCGCGGTCAGCGTGGTGACCGGGGTGCTGCTCTCGGTGGTGGTGCCGTTGCCGAGCTGGCCGGAGCCGTTGGCGCCCCAGGAGCGGACGGTGTTGTCGCCGAGCAGCACGATGGTGTGCTCGCGGCCGCCCGCGACGAGCTGGACGCCCTTGATGCCGGGCACCGGGACGGGCGTGATCCGGTAGTCGGTGGTGCCGTCGCCGACCTGGCCGGAGGTGTTCTGGCCCCAGCCCTTGAGCTTGTTGTCGCTGTCGGTGACGGCCAGGCTGTGGTTGCAGCCGGCGGCGATCTGCGAGACGCCGCCGAGCCAGATGCCCTGGGTGTCGACGGGCGTGTACCGGTTGATGGTGCTGTTGTCGCCGAGCTGCCCGGTCGCGTTGTAGCCCCACGCCTTCACGGCGTTGCCGCTGGTGGGCTTGGTGCCGCCGCTGGGCGGGCCGACCAGCGCCAGGTTGTGGTTGCAGCCGGCCGCGATCTTGGTGACGCCGGTGAGTCCGCCGACCGGGGCGGGCACGTTGCGGCTGGCCGAAGTGCCGTCGCCGAGCTGCCCGTTGATGTTGTAGCCCCAGGCCCAGACGGTGCCGTCCTCGCGCAGCGCGATGCTGTGGTTGAGTCCGGCGGCGATCGCCACCACCTTGTTGAGGCCCTCGACCCGGACGGGGACGCTGCTGTCGCTGTTGGTGCCGTTGCCGAGCTGCCCGTAGTTGTTGCGGCCCCAGGCGACCACGGTCTGGTCGTCGAGCAGCGCGAGGCTGTGCCAGCCGCCGGCCGCGACGTCGCGGGCGTTGGAGAGGTTGACGACCTGCCCGGGCGCGTTGTGGCTGAACACGCTGCCGTCGCCGAGCTGTCCGGAACTGTTGGCGCCCCAGGACATCACGGTGCGGTCCTTGAGCAGTGCCAGCCCGTGCCCGGTGGTGGAGCCGCCACCGCCGGCGGCGATCTTCTCCACCTCGGCGCTGGTCAGGCCGAGCACGGTGGTGGAGGTGGTGCGGAAGTCGGTCCAGGTGCCGTCGCCGAGCTGCCCGGACCGGTTGTTGCCCCACGCCTTGAGCCGCTTCTCCTGCGCGTGCGCCGTCCCGGCGGGCACGGCGGTCAGGCTGAGCGCGGTGAACGCGGCCAGCCCCAGCGCGAGGGCGGGGCGCAGCGCGGGGCGCAGCCGGTGGCGACGGGTGGCGGCGGTCTGAGTGGAGGTCATGAAGGGCCTTTCCTCGGGTCCTCGGGAAGGATCGGAAGGGGGGTGGTCAGCGCGCGAGGCTGAAGTTGCCGTTGCTCGGCGCGGAGACCAGGGAGACGCTGCCGGACTTGGCGAGCACCTGGACGGGGGTGTTGCGCTGGGTGGTGGTGCCGTCGCCGAGCTGGCCCTTGTCGTTGAGGCCCCACGCCTGCACGGTGCCGTCGGCGAGCACGGCCAGGTTGTGCGAGGCGCCGGAGGCGATCGCCTCGATGCCGGTCACGCCGGGGACGGGCACGCTGGTGTTGCGCTGGGTGGTGGTGCCGTCGCCGATCTGCCCCTTGTCGTTGGCGCCCCAGGCGCGCAGCGTGTGGTCCTGGAGCAGGGCGAGGCTGTGGGTGGCCCCGGCGGAGAGCGCGACGACGTCGGTGACCTCCTGGACGGGCACGGGGTAGGGCTTGTTGACGGTGCTGTCGTCGCCGAGCTGGCCCTTGTCGTTGAGGCCCCAGGCGTAGACGTGCCCGTCGGCGAGCAGCGCGAGGGCGTGGCTGGCCCCGGCGGTGATGCCCTTGACGGTGGTCAGGCCGGGGATGCTCATCGCGGTGTTGCGGGTGGCGGGGGTGGCGGCGGGCACGGGCGCGGTGGAGCTGACCGGCACCGGGGTGACGCCGAGCTGGCCCTTGTCGTTGTTGCCCCAGGTCTTGACGGTGCCGTCCTTGAGCAGCGCCATGCTGAAGGCGTCACCGGCGGCGATCGCCTTGACGTCGGAGAGCCCGGCGACGGTGACCGGCAGGTTGGCGGCGTTGACGGTGCCGTCGCCGAGCTGGCCCTTGTCGTTGTTGCCCCAGGCTTTGACGGTGCCGTCCTTGAGCAGGGCGAGGGCGTGCGCGCCGCCCGCCGCGACGGCCTCGACGCCGGTCAGCCCGGCGACCAGGCCGGGCACGGCCGCGTCCTCGGTGGCGCTGGTGGTGCCGTTGCCGAGCTGGCCCTTGTCGTTCCGGCCCCAGGCTTCGACGGTGCCGTTGCCGAGCAGCGCGAGCGCGAACCCGGTGACGGTGGCCCCGCTGGTGGTGCCGCCGGCGGCGATGCCGTTGAGTTCGGCGCCCGCCATGCCGACCACCGAGACGGGGGTGAGCCGCTGGGTCTTGGCGCTGCCGTCGCCGAGCTGCCCGTTGGCGTTGTTCCCCCAGGCGCGCAGCCGCAGGTCGTAGGCGGCCGCGGTGCCGGCCGGCAGGGCGGTGGTGCACACCAGGGTCAGTCCGGCCACCATCGCGGGCAGGGTGACGGCGGGCAGCTGGCGCAGCTTGCGGTGCATCGGTGGTTCCTCCATGGACGTGGCGGGGCGGGGCCTCGACGGGCGGGGCCTCGACGGGCGGGGCTTCGGTGGACGGGGCCTCAACGGGCGGGCGGGACGGGGACGGCGCGCTGGACGGGCCCGCCCTGGGCCAGCCGTCCCGGCGGGGGCTGGACGGGGTGGACCTTGTCCACCGGCCGGTGCGCGGCGTGCGGGGCGCCGGAGTCGACCGGGCGGGT
>NZ_JBSGET010000112.1:0-27608 GCF_053603035.1 Kitasatospora sp. NPDC004272
GCCGCGGCGCCGGCCGGGCCGCCGCCCGGGGCGGGCCGTCGGCCGGCGGGCAGCCACCGGGCGTGGAACGAGGGCGTCCCGGTCGGCCGACGAGTGCTGATGGTCGGCCAGGACGTCGTCGTGGCCCGCCCGGACGGCACCGCGCTGCCGCTGGGCGCGCGCGGGACGATCACCGACAGCGTCGTGCACCGCGCCCAGCGCCGCCTGCTGCTGGTGATCCAGTCCTCGGCCACCGGTCACTGCCACATCGCCTACTCCGACGAGGTCGACCCGGTCGACCCGGTCTGACCCGCCGCCGGGGCGGGGCACACGGTGCCCCGCCCCGTTGTGGGCCCGCCACCGAATCGAGCAGAGAAGCAGAGAAGGCGAACTTCATGAACACCACCGACACCGTCCCCGTCCACTTGCGCGACTGGGCCGTGAGCTGGCCCGCCTACGCGCCCCTCGACATCACCCCGCCCGAACTGCTGCTCCACAACCTGGCCAACCAGGTGCCCGTCTGGGCGGAGGCCGCCCCGACGCCGGGACACGTTACCGACTGGCCCGCGCGCCTGGAGGCGGCGCTGGTCCCCTACTCGCTCGACGTGTGGGGCTGGCCGCTCAACCCCGTCGGACGGACCGGGCGCACGGGCAGGAACCTGGGCCGGTGGGGCGAGAACGCCGCGGCCGACCCGATCGTGGTCGCGGGCACCGGGCAGCAGCGGCGGATCCTGCTGATCACCCGCGACGACATCGGGGTGGAGGCCATCCCCGGCGGGATGGTCGATGCGGGAGAGAGCGCCCCGGCCGCGCTGGTGCGCGAGCTGCGGGAGGAGACCGGCGTGGACCTGAGGGACCACCGGGCGGTGATCCTGGGCCGGGACCTGGTGGACGACTGGCGCAACTCCGACCACGCCTGGGTGGCCTCGACCTCCGCGCTGTACGTGCTGCCCGCCGCGGTCACCGCCGTGGCGGGCGACGACGCCCTCGACGCCACCTGGTACCCGGCCGGCACGCTCGCCGCCCTGGAGGACGCCGTTACGAAGGCTGGCCGTACCCTGTACGCCGCCCACCGCCCGCTGATCGCCCGGGCCCTGGCCCACCTCGACCAGCAGCAGTAGCCACCCCGCCCTCCACCGGCAGGAGAACGTCGTGCCCCAGCAGCAGCACCACATCACCGTCACCACCACCGACGGCGAGACCGTCCGGCACACCACCACCGACCCCGATGTCGCCTGGCAGCTCGAACAGCTCCCGTTCACCAGCGAGAACGTCCTGTCCGTCTCCGTCATGGTGACCGACACCGAGTGACCGCCCGTCACACCGGGGCGGGCCGCCCGGCCCGCCCCCGCAAACTTGTTCGTCGGAGGCTGATCGTGAGCACCTGGAACCCCAACTGCGACGGCTACCTGACCGTGCACCCGGAGCCGGCCGCCTGGTCGAGCACCCCGGCGGTGCTGGCCCTGACCCCGCAGCAGACACGCCGCTGCTGGGCGATTCACGAGGCCGGGCACGCGGTGCTCCTCATCCGCGCGGGCCTGCGGGTGGAGTCCATGACGCTGTACGACGCCGACCAGGTCCTGGCCCACGCCTCCGGCGGCGCGGCCGCCGTCACGAACATGTTCCCCGAGCCCGCCTCCTACCGCACCGAGGAGGTGATGCTGGCGCTGGCCGCCGGAGCGCGCGCGGCCGACCGGTGGCTGCACGAGCAGCGGCTGTGGACACCGGCACGGGCCTGGGCCGTCGAGCGCACCGCTCGGGAGGACCGCCAGTACGCCGACCAGATCGCCCGGGAGGACTGGGGCACCCCGCTGACCTACGGGCAGCACGCCCACCGCGCCGACTACGCCGTGATCACCCGGGAGACGGACGCGGCCCTGGCCCGGGTCTGGGGCCGGGTGCTCACCCTGGCCCGCGCCCTGGACCGGGCCGGCCACCTGGCCGCGGAAGCGATCGCAGCGATCGCTACCGGCGCCGAGTTCGTCGACAACCGCAAGGGCTGACCCACCGCCAGCGAGGGTCCGCCGGAGACTCCGGCGGACCCTCGCCCGCGTTCGCGGGCTAGGTGTGGTGTCTCAGGACGTTGGTTCCACGGCGTCCTCGAAGGTGAGCTGCCGCGGGAAGGTCGCCAATGGCTCCGGTGGTTGGTCGGCGGTGACGCGGTAGTCGCTGCCGGCGGTGCGGCTGACCGGCGGTCGGCCGCCGAGGGCTGAGTGGGGGCGTTCGTGGTTGTAGTGGTTGAGGAAGTCGGCGCGCGGCGCTCGCCGGTTCTGCTCGGAGGTGTAGTCGCGGACGTACGCCCACTCGCGGGCGAGGGTGCCGTTGAATCGCTCGACCTTCCCGTTCGTCTTCGGGGTGTAGGGCCGGGTGCGCTTGTGCGTGGTGCCGGTGGCGGTGAGCGCCTCGGCCCAGAGCTGGGAGCGGTAGCAGGCCCCGTTGTCGGTGAGGGCGCGCCGGATCGGGGCGATGCCGTGTTTGGCGAAGAACGCGACCGCGCGGTGCCAGAAGGCGGCTGCCGTGATGGCGCGTTCGTCCTCCAGGGCCTCGGTGTAGGCGAGGCGGGAGTGGTCGTCGAGTGCGGAGTGCAGGTAGGTGTAGCCGACTTTCCCGGTGCCGGGGCCGGTGCGCTTGGAGGCGCGGGCGGCGTCGGTGCCGACGCCGTGCATCCGCCATCCGCCGCCGTCCGGGATGCGGCCGAGCTTCTTGATGTCGACGTGGACCAGGTCGCCGGGCTTCTCGTGCTCGTAGCGGATGACCTGGCGCAGGTTCTCGCCGGTGGGCGGGTCGAGGTCGCGTAGCCGGTTGAGTCCGCGGCGGACGAGGATGCGGTGCACGGTGGCCGGGGCGAGGGTGATGCCGTGCAGGCGCTGAAGGTCGGCGGCCAGGCGGGCGGGCCCGTACTTGGTCTGGCGGCGCAGGGCCTCGACCAGGTCGGCGACGTCGTCGGGTGTGCGGGCAGGGCTGGCCGTGGGGCGGGAGGAGCGGTCGAGTAAGCCGTCCTCGCCGTGTGCCTGCCAGCGGGCGTACCACTTGGCCAGGCAGCGGCGGGAGATGCCGGCTTCGGCGGCGACGTGGGCGATCGGCCGTCCGGACTGGATGCGCAGGCACAGCCGGAGTCGGCCTTCGGGGGTCAGCGGGGCGTTGCGGTGCCCGGCCATGGTCCCCCGAGGCAGTCGGAGACGGTGGTCCGGGTGGTGCCGGGGCCATGGCGGCCGCTGTGGTGCTGAGCCATGTGTCCTCCACATCGCCGTCAACATCCTGGCGACCAACCATGGTGGATGGTGCCACTGACAACGATCCGTCGGCGCAGGTGAGTACGGGACGGAGTCGCTGTCAGCGGGCTTCCGCGCTGTTGAGGTCCTCGGCGCAGAGGAATCCGTCCTGCTCGGTGACCCATAGATGGGCGTCGCAGAACAAGGCCCCGCATCCGGCGCCGGTGGGTCCGCCGCCTACCGATCCGCCGCAGCGTTGGTCCGGCACGTCAGGTACGACAGCGGCACATCCGGTCTCGGTGCAGGTGGCTGGGCTGGTCATGGATTGGCTCCCCTTCATGGGCTGGTGTGCCCGTTGCGGGCGGTCTGGGGTGCTCAAGCAGCGAACGTGGTGGTCTTGGCAGCGCGGTGTGTACGGACCCGGCAGGCTGTCGAGCAGAAGCGGCGGCGTCGGCCAGTGGCGGGCTGACGGACCGGCAGCCCGCAGTCCTCGGCCTCGCACGGCGTTTCGTTACGGGTCGCCGTTTCCGGGGTGGTGTCGGCGGGGGTTTCGTTACCGAGGTCGAACGGGAGTGGGGTGTCGGACCGCAGCGGCCGGTTCGACCAGAGGACTTCGGTGCGGGTGGACCACTGGCCGCCTTGGCTGGTGCCGGTCTCCAGGGTGTAGCGGTGCCAGGAGGCGTACAGGTCGGTGTCGTAGAGCTCGCTGGCGTAGCCGGACAGCACGATGGTGGCGCGGCATCCGTGCAGGGCCTCGGCGAGTTCGCGGTGAGCGTCGTCGCCGGTCATCTCGTGCCGGTAGTTGCGGTCGCGGGTGGTGCCCAGGTACGGCGGGTCGACGTAGAGCAGGGTGGAGCGGTGACGGCCGTAGGAGGCGATCAGGTCCAGCGCGGGGCGGCACTCCAGCGACACCCCGGCCAGGCGCTCGGCGGCGGGGAGCATCCGCTCCAGGTAGCCGGCGAGGTAGCGCGGCATCGAGCTGCTGGAGGTGCCGGCGTCCACGTAGTGGCGCCAGCCGGTCTTGCGCATCGTCCCGGTGCGTCCCTGGGTCAGGCGCACCCACACCCGGCGGGCCCGCTCCAGGTCGTCCAGGCCGGACAGGTCCCCGTACGACGCGGCATGCTCGGCGCGCGAGTGCGGGGTCAGCGCGCACACCCGGGCCAGGTCCGCCGGGCGGTCGCGCAGGACGCGCCAGAAGAGCATCAGGTCGCCGTCCAGGTCGTTGACCGTCTCCATCCGGCTCGGCGTCTTCGCCAGCAGCACCGCGAGCGAACCGGCGAACGGCTCGACGTAGTGGCCGTGCTCGGGCAGCAGTTCCGTGATCCGGGAGGCCGTCGTTGTCTTGCCCCCGTAGTACGCCATCGGCGGTCGCATCGCATTCCCCCTGCTCTAGGTGGCTAGCCACCAGTATTCTACGGGCAGCCGTGGACTGGTGGCTAGCCACCGTGACATGCTGATTCCATGCCAAGCCAGCACAGGAACCCCGCCGCGGTCTACCGACCCGACCCCGAGCTCCACCAGCGCGCCAAGACGGCCGTCGCCGACGTCGGATCGGACATGAACGCGCACATCATCGGGTTCCTGCGCTGGCTCGTCGGCGACACCAACGAACTCCCCGCCAGACCCACCAGCGCCCCCGGGCCGGCGGTCAACGAGAAGGCGCCGCCGAGCACCGGCTGATCGCTACGGCGGCACCAACCTCATGAGACGGCACAGTTAAGTCCGTTTCGCTAGGACAGTCCCAGGCTATTTCCCCTGGTAGGAGAAGTTCGCCGGGGCGCTGGGACAGGGCTGGGGCAAACGAGCAGCGGGCCGGATGTCCTCTGATAGGTGACCTTGACCGATTGACATGCGATCTTGACCGCCGGTCCGGGCAGTGGTGTGTACCTGCTGTGCCCTTCGTCGATGAGATGATCGCGCGGCGCAAGCGGGGACCGGCAGCATGGAGGATGTGATGGAGGGGCGTTTCACCGACCCGGGCTTCAAGGTGTACGAGTTCGCCGATGAGGTGCTCGTGCACTGCCCCGCGTGCGGGGGCTGCGCCCTTGTCCTGGCGGGCCTGGGCGAGTGCGAGCACCGTTGGATCAGGGACCGGGAGTACACCCGCCGGAGGCTGCGATGCGGCTGCGGGTACACCAAGGACGAGTTCCAGGACTGCCAGGCGTTCGGCGGCTCGGTCGACCCCTACTTCCGGCTGCCGCTCTGGCTGGCCGCGGACTTCCGCGGGCGGCAGTTCTGGGCGTACAACCTCGCCCACCTCGACCTGCTGGAGAACTACATCGGCGCCGGACTGCGCGAGCGCGGCGCGGTCCCCGGCAGGATGAGCCTGGTGGCGCGGCTACCGGCCTGGGTGAAGTCGGCCAAGCACCGGGACGAGCTCCTGCGGGCGATCCGGCGGCTGCGCGCCTCGGTTCCGGGCGCCGGACAGCCGACTGCCGCTGCCTCTCCGGCAGCCCGGCCCGGACCGCACTGACACGCTGGGCCGACCGGTCAAACTCACCTGTCAATCGGTCAAGATCGCCTGTCAGAGGACACCGGTAACCGGAACTGATGAGATTCGGGGTCACAAACTGTTCGACCACCGCGCTGCCAGCGTCGTAGGGTCGGCGGATGCGACCTGCCTCGGGTCGCAGTTGGCCTCGGCTGACTAGGGCGACAGCCTGGAGCGGGGCGGTTGGCTCGTAAGCTCAGTTGGCCAGAGCTCCCGGCTGCTCGTCGGGGCGCGCAGGTTCAAGTCCTGCCGAGTCCGCGCAGCATCGCCCATATCCGCCTGCACTCCGGTCAAGTCCAGGATGCGCTCTGAGCCGCAGGGCCGGCTGTCCGTTGAGTGTTCGGCCCGGCTGCCCGGTCAAGGGCGCTCTGCCCGTATGACTACGCCGCCGCCATGAGAGTTTGCGGGGTTGCGAAGGCGAGCTGTTCGTCGAACGTTCGGCGGTTCTGGAGGCAGTGGAAGAGCTGGCCGAGGAACCGGTTGAGGAGGTTGCGCTGGGCGGCGGCGTGCCAGTCGCCGTGTTCGCGCCGACGGCGGTAGTGGGCGTCGGCGCCGGGCGAGGCGCGGAGCGAGGCGAAGGTCCAGAGGAGTCCGGCGTGCATGAGCCGGTTGTTCTTGACCATGCGTCGGCCGACGTAGCTCTTCTTGCCGGAGGCGCGGGTGATGGGCGCGGAGCCGGCGTAGGCCTTGAGGCCGCGGGCGTCGGTGAAGCGGGTGCGGTCGTCGCCTATCTCCGCCAGGACCCGGGCGGCGAGCTGGACGCCGAGGCCGGGGAAGCTGAGGTAGATCTCGGCGTCTGGGTGCTCGCGGAAGGCGGCCTCGACAGCCTCAGCGAGGTCGTCACCGGCCTGGCAGGCCGCGTCGAACTGCTTCAGTGCCTGTTTCTGAACCTTCGGCAGGCGCCGAGTCGGTAGCTTGGTAGCAGGTGGGTTCTGGGCCCTGTTGGTGGCCACCACCATGAGAACGATCAAGGGTGGTCCGGTCCACCGGCCGACTTGCCGGCCTCCGGGCCAAGGTGCCGATCGGCACCGCCACTTCTGTCCCACACACCTCCGCAATTCCGTTCGGCGAACGGTCACCGTGACCGTTCGCCGAACGCTTCCGCGAACTTCGCGATTCGGACACTGGCGGGTTGACCTGCGGTTTCCAGGTTCAGAAACAGGCACTCAGCAGGGCGGCCAGCTGCTGGCCGAAGGCGTCCTCGACCGCCTCGGGGTGGCGGGGGTGTTCGGCGCGGAAGACGTCGCTCAGCCGCTGGGCCTCGGCGTCGATGCCGCGGATGCGGCCGGCACGCTTGAGCGCGGCCCGCAGCTGGGCCAGGGAGAGCCTCGCCGCCCGGGCCGGGGTGGGGGCAGCTGCGAGGACCGTACGGGCGTCCGGCCGGGCTAGTCCGCCGGCCTTGCTCTGGAAGGCGTCCAGGGCGGCCGGGTAGTACTCGCGCAGAAGCGAGCGGATCTGGTTGCCGAGCTGCTGCCGGTTCCACACGGCATCCTGCTGGGCGCGGGCCAGCACGGTCACGGCTCGGCCCTGGTCGGAGTCTGCCGGCAGCGGCCGGTGCATGGGCATGTCGGTGCGCAGGATGTTCGCCAGCACCAAGGCGTCGCCCGGGTCGGACTGAACCGCCCCGGGTTCGGTGGAGGCTTGATTTCGTGTAAGGATTTGAGTCATGGCACGTCCCTCTTCCTACCCGCCTGAGCTGCGGCGTCGTGCGGTGCGCATGGTCGCCGAGGTCCTGGGCGACTACCCGAACGAGTCGGCCGCGCTGAAGGCGGTCGCCGAGAAGCTGGGCATCGGCTCGGCCGAGACCCTTCGCAACTGGGTCCGGCGCGACCAGGTCGACGCAGGACAGCGCCCGGGGACGACGACGGAGGAGTCCGCGCAGATCAAAGCGATGAAGAAGGAGATCGCCGAGCTGAAACGCGCGAACGAGATCCTCAAGGCCGCGGCGAGTTTCTTCGCGGCCGAGCTCGACCGGCCACACCTGCGCTCGTAGCGTTCATCGACGGGCACCGGGGCCGCTTCGGCGGTGTCGAGCCGATCTGCCGCGTGCTCACCGAGCACGGCTGCAGCATCGCCCCCTCCACCTACTACGCCTTCAACAACCGTCCCGAGTCCGCCCGTTCGGTCCGCGATGCGGAACTGAAAAATCTGATCACGGCAGCGTACGAGGACAACTACCGGGTCTACGGGGCCCGCAAGATCTCGCGCGAGCTGAACCGCCGCGGCCACACGGTGGCCCGCTGCACCATCGAGCGGCTGATGCGCGAGCTCGGCATCACCGGAGCCGTCCGCGGCAAGCGCGTGGTCACCACAGTCCCCGACTCGTCCGCCGAACGGGCCCCCGACCTGGTCGACCGCGACTTCGTCGCCTCCGCGCCGAACCGGTGCTGGGTCGCGGACTTCACACACGTGGCAGCATTCGCCGGCGTCGTCTACGTCGCGTTCGTCGTGGACACCTTCTCCCGCCGCATCGTCGGCTGGTCCGCTGCGACCACGAAGCAGACCAGGCTCGTCCTGGATGCCCTGGAGATGGCCCTGTGGCAGCGCGACCGCGACGGATACCCGCCCGGACGGGGCGAGTTGATACATCACAGCGACGCGGGCAGTCAGTACACGTCTTTCCGCCTGGCCGAGCACCTCGACGCCGTCGGCATCGCAGCCTCCATCGGGTCGGTCGGCGACGCCTACGACTGTCAGTCTTTTTGCACCGGATCCCGCAAGGATCGGGTAGTCCCGGCCGAGGTGGTCTGACTCTTGCTTATGACTGACCCTACGGGTGTCCTGGCGTTGATCTGTCGACCGCCCGGCCGGGCACGCAGCAAGCGCTGCCGCCGGACGGACGTGACCTGATAGGAGCCTGGAGCCGACTCGCCAAAGCGTCCCCGTGACAGTCCTGTCCGTCCGGCCGGCGACAGCGTGAACCCCACGCTACCGACCGGAGGGAAACCCTGTGCACACCATCGAGCAGTCCCGATCCGGGCACGTCGTGATCGGCGTCGACACGCACAAGCACCTGCACGTCGCGGCGGTGATGGACACGATCGGCGGGATCCTGGCCACGCTGACGATACCCACCGACACCGGCGGCTTCCAGCAACTGGCGGACTGGGCCGCCTCGTTCGGCAAGGTCCTGGCCTTCGGGATCGAGGGCACCGGCTCCTACGGCGCCACGCTGACGTCGTTCCTCCGCAGGGCCGGCCACAAGGTCGTCGAGGCCGGCCGCCCGGACCGGCGGCTGCGGCGCATGAACGGCAAGTCCGACACCCTGGACGCCGAAAACGCCGCCCGCGCCGTGCTCGCAGGGTTCGCAACGGCCACGCCGAAGACCGCCGACGGCGAGGCCGAGATGATCCGCCAGCTCAAGATCGCCCATGACCAGGCCGTCGAACAGCGTGCAGCGGCGATGGTCACGATGAAGGCGATGCTCGTCCATGCGCCGGACGCCCTGCGGCAGGAGATGGCCGGCAAGACACAGATCAGCCTCGCGCGGCAGCTGGCAGCCCTGCGTCCTCGCAACCTGGACAACCCCGAGGACGCTCTTCGCCACACCCTGCGGACGCTCGCCAAGCGGTGGCAGTACCTGGACGCCGAGGCCAAGGAACTGACGAAGATGATCGGCGACCTGGTCCAGCGGGTCGCCCCGCAGCTGCTCGAGCCCTTCGGGATCGGTGTGGACACGGCTGCGGAGATCCTCGTTGTGACCGGCGACAACCCCGAGCGGATCAAGTCCGAGGCCGCTCTCGCCAAGCTCGCGGGCATCGCTCCGGTACCCACCGGTTCCGGGATGACCGGCGGCAGGCACCGCATCAACCACGGCGGCCACCGACAGCTCAACGCCGCGATCTACCGAACCGTCATCGTCCGGATGCGCTTCCACCAGCCCACGATCGACTACGTCGCCCGCCGAACCGCCGAGGGCAGGACGAAACGCGAGATCATCCGCTGCCTCAAGCGCTACGTCATCCGCGAGGTCTACCACCTACTCCGACCCGCTCCACGGGCGGCCTCAGCAGCGAGTTGACAACTATAGGAGCGTCAACGCCCTCATGGAGAGCACGATCGGGCTGTTCAAGACCGAGCTGATCAAACCCCGGCGGCCCTGGCGCACGCTGTCGCAGGTCGAGCTCGCCACCGCCGAGTGGGTCGACTGGTACAACCACCGCCGACTTCACGGTGAGATAGGCCACGTTCCGCCCGTCGAGTACGAGAACGCCTACCACCTCACCACCGCAAAACCACAGGTCACAACCATAAGCTGAGGTCTCTATCGAACCCGGAGCGGTTCAGCCGACCGCTTCGGCGGTGGTGTGGACACGCTCGGGGTGGTCCTCGTACTTCGCCGAGCGCCACACCCGCTCGACGTCGTTCAGCTCGGGGCTGCGAGGCGGAAGGGAGAAGAGTGCGACGCCGATGGCGGCCAGTTCCTCGCGGCGCCCTTCGAAGACCCGGGCCACGTGCGCGGAGGCGTTGTCCAGAACGACCGTGCACGGCCGTACCCGCGTGAAGCCCGTAGGAGACCTGTCCAGTGCGGCTGCCCCGCCGGGCAGGCGGGTCGGCCTCGTGCGGCACGACGGCCCGCGGCCCTGCCCGTGACCAGGTGCATCCGGTGGGCGTGGTGGGAGCGAACCCGCTCTCGTCGAGGAAGGACAGGTCCCTTGCGTCCGCGTGCGCGTCCAACCGTGAATCCTCCAGCTGGGCCCGTGCAGCCTGCTGGAGGACAGGGTCGGCCTTGTGCCGCAGCGTCTCCCAGGTTCGTTTCCACCAGAACCCGTCCCGGTGGAGCAGTTCGGTCAGCCAGGCCGCCGAGGCCCGCCCCCCGCTCGGCGGCCAGCCAGTCGCACAGCGCGGCGGCAGTCCAGGCTCCGCCCCATCAGCCGTATGCACTCCAGACGCAGTCTGGCACCCGGTGCGAGGTCACGTGCCCGCAGACGCTCACGCACCTCGCGCTCCTGATCAGACGTCAACTCCATGCGCAAGATCTTCGGCATGGGCGGGGTGCGCTGCGCCGTTCGCCCCTGTCGCGGGCGGGGTGGCCGGGGGTCGAGGACATGGGGGGAGGGGATCGGCCGTTCCCGGGAGGAGAGCTGCATGTGTGCCGTCGTCGCCGCGGTCGGGGATCTCGATGCCGGGCTCTGCCGCGCCATGCTGGAGCGGCTCGCGCACCGGGGGCCGGACGGCACCGGAGAGGTGCGGCGCGGGGACGTCTGGTTGGGGCACCAGCGGTTGTCGATCATGGACGTGGACGGCGGGCGCCAGCCGCTCGCGGGGCCGGGCGGGGCGTCCAGGTCGTCCTCGGTCAGGAACGGGATGACGGGGACGGCGGTGCCGATCGCGTTCACCAGGATGTCGTGCGCCAGTACGGCCGACCGGTCGACCACCCCGGTGTCCGCGACCGTCCAGCGCGTCGGCGCGATCCCGGCCGTCCGCAGCGCCTCGCAGGCGCCCTCGCCGCACCGTCCGTCGGCACCGATGACCAGGGCGCTCGTACCGTCTCCGGCCCGGTGGGGCGGGCGGAGTCGGCGGTCCAGCTCCCCGCGGGTGGAACGGATCAGCGGGGCGGTCAGCGTGCCCCGGTGGTGGAGGAGCGCCAGTGCCGCGCCCGCGTGGCCCGCCCAGCGGCCGAAGGCGGCGATGCGGCGTCCGTCGTCGTCGACCAGGGGCTCCAGGTCGAGGAGTGTTCCGCCACCGTCGGCGAAACGACGCAGCAGGGCGGGGGCACCGGGCTGGCCGCGGTAGGCGTGCCCGAACATCAGGTGGTGGTGCCGCAGCCGTGCGGGGGTCGGCGGCAGCTCCTTGAGCCCCAGCACGTAGTGCTCGACGGGGCAGCCCGTCGCCCAGCTGCCCGGCGGCGCGGTCGAGCAGCCGACCGCGGCGTACTCGGCGAGGGCGAACACCCGCTGCGGGCTGTCCTCCACGGTCAGGCGCACGCCGTGGTCGATCAGCCGACCGGCGTCCTGGGGGGGAGAGGGCCGCACGGTGCTCCGACGGTCTCGTCTCGTGGCGCATCCACAGCTGGAGGGTCTCGGGCACGGGCCCCAGCCTGCGGACGGCGCCGGGCCCGACGGTCGTCGAAACGGGGCGGCTCCGGGGCGTTCACGCGGCAGGGGAAGGCGGGTGGCGCCGTACGGGCGCACCCGACCGGCGGACCGGGCGGTTGCTGCGGGAGCACCGTCCTCGGAGCGTCCGGTGAGCGGCCGCGAACCGGCGTGGGTGACGGTTGCCGAGGACGCCGCACGCGACAGCTGGTCGAGCAACCGCAGGAACACGACGCCTCGGGAACAAGTGCCCTCCACCGAGCGGGGGTTGTCGACGCCGTGGGTGCAGCGCGGGCTGGCCGGGGGCAGCTTGGTGGTGACGATCGGCCGGGTCCAGCAGTCCGCGACTTCCTCGCCCTTGCCCCGACCTGTCCCGCTGCATCGGCACCGTCCGTGACGGAACCCCGCGCGCAACCCACCGCGACAGGATCGCCCGCGCCGACCGGCTCACCGTCGACAACCAGCGTGGCGTCGCCGCGCCCCGCCACTACCGACCCCCTGAGCCCCGGACGCCGCGGCCACGACACGCGGCGCCAGGACGGCGGCATCGCCGAACGCCTCCCGACGGACGGGGTGGAACCCGGCTCGGCCCGGCCCCTCGTCCACGCAGGAGCACCACCCTGCACGTCCTGTCCCCGGCCCTCTGGCTCCTCGCCGCGGCCACCGCACTCGCTGCCGAGCGCCGCGGTGGCGCGCACCGCGGCGTGCCTGATGAGACTGCCTGTGCTCAGGGATGTCCTTCTCCCGGCCCGGTCGGCCGTCGCCGGGTGCGCCCGGTCGGATCCGGGCCGCCGTGCCGCGCGGTGCGTCCCGCCGGTCGGCCTCCGCGCGGCACGGCGGCGTGGTTCAGACGCCGATGAGGGCGCTCAGGGGGCCGGCGTCGCTGGCGATGCCGGTGGTGAGGCAGGCGGTGGGGTCGGCGGCGAGCAGGGTGAAGGTGAAGGTGACCGGGTTGCCGCTGTAGTCGCCGGAGGTGACGGTGCCGGTGGCGATGAGGACCTCCTCGCCGGTGGGGCGGGCGCCGAGGGCGAGGGAGAAGGTGAAGCGGCTCTTGGCGTCGCTGCCGGTCCAGTCGAGTTCGCCGGTGCCCTGGGTGGTGCCGCCGGTGAGGCAGGAGAGGCTGCCGCTGCCGTGGAAGGAGACGGTCGCGGAGGGGTGGGTGCTGTCGCCGGTGCACGAGAGGGTGCCGTTCGCGGTGACGGTGGTGCTGGCCGCGGCGGGCTGCATCGCCGGGGAGTAGGTGGCGACCTCCGTGCCGGTGCACGCGTTGAGCGTGGCGGCCTGGGCCGTGGCGGGGGCGAGCAGCGGGACGGCGAGGCCGAGCAGGGCCCCGGCGAGGGTGGACGCGAGGACGCGGGGGTGCTTCATGACGTCTTCCTGTCGTTCGTTCGGGTGGGTGTCCGGGGGCCGGATGGAGGCGGAGCACACGGGTGGTGTCTCCTCCGGGGGAAGCCGGTACGACGGATGCCCGGTGGAGGACCGGACGTTCGGGCGACGGTCCGCGGGGCGCGGCGGCACGCGCGCGGCATCCGCTCGCGGCACGCTGGTGAACGGCCGACGCTGACGGGTCGCCTACGGGACCCGCGCGCCGGGGCGGTGGACGGGCAGTGGCAACCGGCAGCGGCCCTTCGAAGCCGCAGGCCCTCAAGAGCCCGTTCCTGGAGCCGAAGTATTGACCGGGCCGTCCGGGCAGGACAAGGGCTTGAGGGGAGTAGCGCTAGCGCCTGCCCGGCGCTCCCCGACCTCCGCGCGCCCTCCACCGGTTCCCCCCCTGCCCTGATCAGGGCCCCGGGCCGTCGGACGTCCCGTCACCTCCCGGTGAAAGAATCCGTTGAAACGTTGAACTCGCACGGGGAGAAGTCGAGTTGGCGTTGCATCCGGCGGCCTGGACGCACACTGCTAGCGTTCCCCTGCGTCGGCGCCGTGTCGAAACGGCGCCGACCTGCGCCTCGCCCCGGACCTTCACCCGGACCGGGGGTTCGACCCCGTCCGGGCGGTGACGACCGGCCGGGTCCACGGGTCCTCCGGTGACGGAAAGCTGTGGTGCGCCCGCACGTTGAAGAAACGGCGAGAGTTGAAATCCGCCTCGTCATCCCGATCCGGTGGCCGTCGTGCGACGAAATGACTCTGCGGGGCACACCCGCAGCGGAGGGCGGCTCCCGGGGAAGGCCGGGCGGGCCGCCGCCGCCCGAGGCCGTCCGCGTCGGGAGTCACCTGGTGGAACACGTTCGCGAACCCAACCCGGCCCTGCGCCGCCACATGGCCGAGGCGGGCTGGAACGGCCCGGCCCTCGCGGCGGCCCTGCGCAGGATCGCCTCGGAGAGCGGTGTTCGGGTGCGCTACGACCGCACCACGGTCGCGCACTGGCTGACGGGCACCCAGCCGCGCCCGCCCGGGCCGCGGTTGCTGGTCGAGGCGTTCACCCGCAGGCTCGGGAGGCCGGTGTCGGCGGCCGAACTCGGTCTGGAGGTGGAGCCGCACCGCGGACCGCCCGGCGAGGGCGCCGACGGCCCGGGCCCGGTCGAAGACCTGCTGCGCGTGCACCGGCACTCCGGGGCCGCCGACCCCGCCGGACCGGCTCACCCCGTGCTCTACCAGGTGCGCGCCCTGCCCCGGCCCCGGCGGTCGCGGTTCGGGGACGGTGGTCCCGGACCGTGCTCCGGCCGGATCGGACCCCGGCACGTGCAGGCCCTGCGGGAACTCACCGCCTTCGGTTCCCGCCACTACGACGCGCACGGCGGCGCCCCCGCCCGCAGCGTCCTGGCCGCCGCCTTACGCGACCAGGCCCTGCCCTGGCTGAAGAGCTCCGGCAGCGGCCGCACCCACACCGAACTGCTCGCCGCCACCGCCCACTTGGTGCGCACCCTGGGTTGGACGTACGTCGACGGGCAACTACCGGGCGAAGCCCAGCGCCACCACCGCCTCGCCTACCAACTCGCGGACGAGGCCGACGACCCGATCGGCCGCGCCATGGCCCTGCGCGACCAGAGCACCCTGGCCGGCATGCTCCGCCACTCCCGCTACGCCGCGGACCTCGCCACCGCCGCCCTCGCTCACCTGCCCGGCACCGCACCGCCCGGCGTCCGCGCCTTCGTCCTCGCCCAGCACGCCGTGGCCACCGCCCGCGACGGCCGGCCCGTCCCCGCCCTGCGCTCCCTCGAACAGGCCCAGCACCTCGCCGCCCGCGCCCGCACCGCCGACGACCCCGCGCATTACCCCGAAGCCGCCCTGTTCTACCAGGCCGCCCAGGTCCACCGCGCCTTGCGCGACACCGACCCCGCGCTCTCCGCGCTGCGCGCCTCTGTACGCCTGCGTCCGGACGGCGAGCACCGCACCCTCGGCCTGTCCCTGCTCGAACTCGCCCACCTCGAACTCGACACCGGCGACGTCCACCGCGCCCGCCGCACCCACGCCGCCTACCGGGACCTGCCGGTCGGCCCGCCCTCGGGCCTCGCCCACGCCCGACTGGTCCGACTGGAAGCCAGACTGGCCGGACTCCGGGAGCGGTCGGGCTGACGGCGCTCCCGGAGGGAACGACCTCACCCGCCCGCGGCCCCGTGCGAACTGCGCGTCCCGTCACCCGTCCCGCTACGACAGTTCCGGGTGACGTCCACGGAGGCCTCGTCGAAGCCCCGGTCCGCCAGCACGTCGTCCGAGCGGCTGCCGCTGCGCCAGCCGCCGCGCGCGCACCGGCCCCGTGCGCGGGTTTCAGCTGCCGGGAGGCAGGGCGACTTCGACGAGTC
This sequence comes from Kitasatospora sp. NPDC004272, assembly GCF_053603035.1. Taxonomy (NCBI): domain Bacteria; kingdom Bacillati; phylum Actinomycetota; class Actinomycetes; order Kitasatosporales; family Streptomycetaceae; genus Kitasatospora; species Kitasatospora sp. NPDC004272. The sequence continues at coordinate 15,461 of NZ_JBSGET010000112.1, forward strand.
GGGGCGCCGGGTGCTCGAACGCTTCGGTCAGCACGTCGTGGAGCGCGTCGCGGGTGTCGACGGTGCGGGCGTCGATGCCCATGGCGTGGGCGAGCGAGGAGAAGCGGACGGCGGGCGAGACCAGGTCCAGTCCGGGCAGCGGGGGCGGGGTGGGGTCGTCGGGCCGCATCCGCCGCCAGTTGGTGTCGAGCACCTGGTAGCGGGTGTTGTTGACGACCAGGAAGGTGACCGGCAGCTGCTGGCGGGCCGCGTTCCACAGCGACTGCGGGGTGTAGAGGGCGGCGCCGTCGCCGACCACGCACAGCACCGGTGCCCCGTCGGCGGCCAGCGCGGCGCCGCAGGCGGCTGGCATGGCCCAGCCCAGGCCGGCGTTGGCGGGGGCCAGGTACTGGCCGGCGGTGGGCAGGCGCAGGTGGCGCCAGAGCGCGGGGCGGGTGGAGAGCGCTTCCTCCACCAGGAAGGCGTCCCGCGGCAGGGTGGCGGCCACGGCCCGGGCCACTTCGTCGTGGGTTGGCCGGCCGTGGGCGCGGCGGTCCGGGGCCGGGGGCCGGACCGGTCCCGGGGCGGTGGTGGAGTCCGGGGCGGGGCCGTCGGCCGCCGGGTGCGGTTGCCCGGACGGGCGGCGGCGCGGCCCGATCTCGGCGCGCAGCGCGCGCAGGGTGGCGCCGACGTCGCCGACCACGCCCAGTCGCAGGGCCTTCTGCCGACCGAGCGCGGTCGGGTCGGCGGTGATCTGCAGGAGCTCGATCCGTTCCGGGAGCAGGGGGGAGCGGGTGTAGACGTAGCCGGTCAGGGCCCGGCCGCCGACCACCAGGACCCGGTCGAAGCCCGCCAGGCAGGTGCCGAACCCGTCGGCGGCTGCGTGCAGGAAGCCCCGCCAGAGCGGATGGTCGGTGGGGAAGGGGTTGCAGCCGGGCCAGCTGGGGCCGAAGACCGGGGCGTCGAGCAGTTCCGCGAGCAGCCTGCCCTCCTCGGCTCCGCCGCTGCCGACGACCTCGTCGCCGTAGACCAGGGCGAGGCGCCCGGAGGGCGTGGCGAGCAACAGGTCCGCGAGGTCGCGGACCTCGCCGCCGGCCGCGGGGAGCACGGTGGACCGGTCGGGCGCGCCGGGACCGGCCTCGTCCAGGAAGTTGACGGGCAGTGAGAGGAAGACCGGCCCGGTGGGCCGGGCGGCGGCCAGTTGGAAGGCGCGGCGGCCCATGACGGCCAACTCGTGCCGACTGCGGGCCTCGTGGGACCACTTGACCAGCGGCGCGGCCAGGTGGGCGAGCTGGCCGGAGAGCAGCGGTTCCTGCGCGATGTGGCGGTAGTCCTGCTGTCCGGCGGTGAGGACCAGCGGGGTGCCGGCGGCTGCGGAGTTGGTGAGCACGCCCAGGCCGTTGCCCAGGCCCGCCGTGCTGTGGAGGTTGACGAAGGCCGGCCGACCGGTGAGCCGGGCGTACCCGTCGGCCATGCCGACGGCCACGGCCTCGTGCAGGCCGAGGACGAACTCGATGCCGGTCGGCTCCAGGCCGGCCAGCAAAGGGAGTTCGGTGGTGCCGGGATTGCCGAAGACGTGCCGCACGTCCTCGGAGACGAGGACGTCGAGCAGGGCCTGGGTGCCGGTCACCTCGGGTGCGGGCCGCGGGCCGCGGGCGGGCGCCGGGACGAGGGCGTCGGTGTGCGTGGTGCTGTCGAGCATGGATGCCCCTTCTGCGTGGGCTGGTTCGGATGCGCGGGCAGCGCTGCCCGGCCGTGGCTGTGGAGTCGGCGGCCGGTGAGGGTGTGCGGCGATTCTCTGCACTCACCGCAACAGCGCCCGCAGATCGAATATAGGGAGGGAAAGCGGGGTCATGAACGCTTTTTCTGCTGTTCCTGCCGCTTGCTCGGAGCACGACCGGCGCACTGGGGTCGTTTCAACTTCGTTGAAATCTCTAGGATTCGAATGAAATTAACACCACTGCAAACTTGAGCCCGATCGTGCCCCGATGTGTTGAATTGTTGAACCGCGGGGGAATGCATCGAAAGTTTCAGCAGTGTTTCGGGATGTCGATGTCGATGCGGAAAGTCACGGAATTCTCCGAATGAAATCGGCGGCCTGTCGCACCCTCGGCCCGCTCTTCGGCCTGGCGAAGACCAGCGGCAGCGTGCGTTCCACGCAGGTGGGTTCGTTCACGCCGACGTCGGGGCCTCGGAGGCATCCCCGGCGGCGGCCGGAAAAGCGGCCGCGCGCATCGGTCGTGGGCGCACGGCGGGGCCGAATCCTTCGGCCGTGCCCTATTCGGCGCACGGGCCTGCACACGGGCCTGCACACGGGCCTGCCGAAGCGGGCGGGAACGGTGCGACGCCTGTTCCGGTCGGCCCGCTCGCGGAGTTCGCCGACGAACTCCCGGCCGGCACCGCGGTTGCCGTCCTGGAGGTGCTCGCCACCCTCACCGCCACGCTCCAGCAGCGCGGCCCCCGCGCCCTGGCCCTCCTCGCCCCGACCCACCCGGCTCTCGCGGAAGTGCGCCGGCTGCTGCTGGCCGAAGCCGACCTCGAGCGCACCGCCGGAGCCCGCTCCGGATCCGGATCCGGTGGTCGGTCCCGTTCCCGCCGCCCGGCCACCGGGCCGGATACGGCCGAGGGCTGGGCCGAGCGCGGCGAGTACGGCATCGCCGAGCGGGTCTGGTTCTACGACCGCGACACCACCGAGGCCGGGAAGGCGGAGCGCGCGATCTTCATGGCGCTTCCCATCGCGGACAAGTACGAGGCGCTCCACCGCCAGGGCACCGCGCCCTGGCCGCAGATCCTTGCCGAGCTCACCGCCCGCCACGCCTGACCGGCGCCGCCCCGGGAGACAGATCACCGAGCGGTGGAGACAGATGGAGATAGATCATCAACGACCTACCTCCCGGCCGCTCCATTTGCCCGAATTATCTGTTTTCTTGTCTCCTCGAACCCCCGTTTTCCCAGGTGGGGACGTTTCCTGACTCCATCTGTCTTCGTGTGTCCACCTGTGTCCGGCCCGCTGCCGGCCGGGCTGGGGCGGGGCGGTCCAAGCACGGCTCCACCCGCGTCTCATGGGTCCGTTTCGGGTGTTTTGTTGGGTCGGGTCTGGGACCCCTCGGCGGCTACCGGCCGGGTGCGGCGGCCGCGGCGAGGAACGGCACCGGCGCATTTGCCTCGCGCAGGTGCAGGAGCTGGGCGGCTGCCTTCCCGTCGGGCGTCGCCTGGGTGCGGGCGGGGATCAGGGAGCCTATGCCGCGCGGCTGGGTGCTGGTCGCCGGCCCGTTCTCCCGCACGCCGGGCGGCGGTGGTCACCACGGCCGGTCGCCCGGCCCGGCGGGCAGGGTTCCGTGGTGGTGGCGGGCGACGGCTTCGAGCAGCGCTCGGCGGGCGTGGCGCCAGCGGACGTCTTCGGTGCGGCCGGCGTCGGCGGCCCAGTCGGGCAGTGGCCGGCCGTGGATCGCCGTGGTGAGCGCGCGGCCGAGTTCGTCGATCGCCTGCTGCCAGTCGGTCAGCTGCCCGAGCAGGCCGCGCACCAGTTCGTCGACGGCGGCCGCCGGGTCGGCGCCGAACGCCCGGGCCTCGGCGGCGGCCTCGGCGAGGACGTCGTCGTCCAGGTCCTCGAAGTCCTCGCGCCACACGGCGGCCCGCTCCTCGTAGGCGGCCAGCGCGGTGTGCAGCTCGGCCTCCAGGGCGGCGGGCGACCACGGCAGGCGGGTGCGGGACGGGCGGACGGTGGGGGACAGCGCCCGCCCGGCGGCGTCCGGGGCGAGCCCGCGCCGGGCGGTCCGGTTCATCCGGCCGCCGGCAGCTCGGCGGCGGCAAGGCCGGCGGCGGTGGCGGCCTCCATCTCGGCGGCCAGCACCTCGAGTTCCCGGGGCAGGTTGCCGAGCACGCAGGCCGGGAGGGCCGCGGCGATCGAGCAGACGGCGATCAGCGGCGTCCGCTCGCCGGGGCGGAGCTCGGGCAGGGTGCCGGTGGTGTGCGAGGCGCCGAGCACCACGTCGGCGGCCAGGGTGTGGCGCAGCTCCTCGGTCAGCAGGCCGTCGCTGCCCGGGATGATCTCGCGGCTGCTCGCCTTCACGATCGCCTCGGCCGTCCGCTCCAGCAGCCGGCCGTGCTCCTTCTCGCCCTGGCGGTCGGCCAACCGCTGCACCCACCGGGCCGCCGCCTCGCCCGTGTCGGCGGCCCGGTGCAGCGCCGCCAGCTCGACCGCGTGCCGCGCCTGGTCCTCGTGGTCGGGAACGTCGTCGTCGGGGGAGGGGAAGTGCAGCGGCGGCGGCGCGGGCAGCGGAGAGGTCGTCATGCCGGGTGCAACCGGCCCGGGGCCCGACCGGTCACGGGCAGCAGCGGGTGCAGCAAGGCTGCCCTTGCTGCACCCGGGCGTGCTGCTGCTTGCTGAGGAAGTGCTGCTGCACCCCGGACTGGGGTGTCGTGCGGGTGCGGGGTACGGGGCTGCTCTGCGTTCGTTCGATGCGGCGCTGCGCGTCGTGAGCCTGTTGCGCGTGTCCAAGGCGGAGGTGGCGCGTTGGTTGGACGTGGAGATAGAGCGGGCGCTCGAGGAACTTGTCAGTGCCGTTCGGCGTCGGCGCCGGGCGGTCGAACTCGTTCGGCAGGCAGATTCCGAGGTGGCGGAATGGACCGCCCGCGCGGTTGAGGCGAGATGCTCGGCTGAAGAACTCGCGTCCGCGCTGGCGGGCCTGGTGCCGGTGATGCCGGACAACGCCCGGCTGGCCAAGCTCTCCGCCCCCACCGTGGTATCGCAGAGGGAACCTGTCGGGGCTGATCCGGCGGAGCGGCTGTTCACGATCGAGCAGGCCTGTGCCGCGGGCGTCCTGCCGGTGAAGGCCAACGCGGTACGCGCCCGCAAGAGCCAGGCCGCGCGCCGTGGAGTCGCCTTCCCTGAAGGCCAGGCGGTCGTCGGCAGCCGGGCCCGTGCATACCCCGAGGCTCAGCTCAAGGACTCGTGGGCGCGAACTTCATAGGAGGGCCGGTCGTCGTCCGGCTGGAGGCCTCGCTGCGGAACGTCATCGAAACCGATCGGGGACAGCCCGGCGGTTGCACGGGACAACGTGCAGCGCTGCTGCACCGTGCAGCGGGACAACATGCAGCACCTGGTGCAGCGCCGCCCGCCGCTGCATCAGCAGCGGCGGGATTTTCGGACCGGTCCGCAATCAGGGTTCCTTGATGGCCGACCCGGCGGCGGTGAGTTTCGGATCGGTCCGTAATGGGCTGGGGCCTGGGCGATCGCCAGAGCTACGATCCGGGCATGCAAAACGGATCGGTCCGAAATTCCGGCGCCTCTGACGTGCTGTTCGAGGTGGCGTCGGGCGAGGTGTGCCAACGAGCGGGGTGCCAGAACTCGGTGCCGGCGGCGGATCCCGGCAAGCGCGGGCGCCGGTCGAAGTACTGCTCGACGGCGTGCAAGTCCAAGGCCGCCCGGGACAAGGCCAAGGCCGACGCCGCCCGCTCGGCTCTGGAAGGCCCGCGGGCCGAGCTGCTGCGGGGTGCGGAGGCCGCCGTGGACGTCGCCCTGGCGTTCCTGGACGCCGTGGACGCCGACCCGGTGGCCGCGTACGAGCAGTTCTTCACCGCCCACGCCCAGCTTGGCGCCCGGGTGTGCGAGGCGGCCCGGGACGTGCGCGATGAGATCCGCTGGCCCGGCTTGAGCGGCCAGGCGCTGGAGCTGCGCCGCGCCGAGGAGGACCTGACGCGCCCGGACGTCCTGGCCCGCGTCGCCCCCCGGCTGCTGGCCGACGAGCCGACTGGCCCCGCCTTTTCGGACCGGTCCGAAAATCCCGTCCCCGAGGCGGCCCCGAGCGCGGCCCCCATTTCGGATCGGTCCGAAAAAGTGCCCGCCCCGGCCGGCGGCGCGGCACCGGCTGTTTCGGACCGGTCCGAAAAGGCGCTCGTCCCCGCACCCGCCGCGCTGACCGCACCTGCTGCACGGCCTGCCGCGGGCGCGGCCGCGCAGCGCGTGCAGGACTTCGAGACGCTGCGCCGCGCGGCCTGCACCGATCCCGTCCGGCGCTTCGGCGCGCCGGAGCGCGTTGACGACCTGGCGGTGACGTTCGGACCTGGCTGGACTCTGGCCTCCTGGAGCGACCCGCAGGCCGTCGACGTCCAGCTGCTGCTGCACCGCGGGCGGCCGGTGGGCTGGACCGCGCCGCTGCCGGACGGCCCCTGGGGCCGGGCCGGGCACATCGCCGCCCAGCATCGCGACGACAGAACCGCCACGATCCTGACCGACCCGGTCAGCGGCACCCGCACCTTCCGTAGTACCGGCGACGCCCTGGACGCCCTCCAGCGCGCCCCTCTCCCCCCACCGGCACCGGCCGCGGCCGGCCTTCCCGACGGCGTCCCGCGCCTGGCCCTCGGCCAGCACCTGCGATCGACGCCCCCCACCGAGCGGGGCCTGGGCTCGCCCCACCGCGACTACGCCGGACCCGCCCTGGCCCGCCTCACCTGGCCCCACCGCGCCCCCGCCCAAGCCCTCGAACGCGGCGGCCACCTGCTCGGCTGGACCGAGCCCTACCAGGGCACCAACGACTGGGTCACCCTCCTCGGCGGCCGCCAGGTCGTCGACGCCACCGACGGCGAACCACTGCTGTCCGCCAACCCCGCCGACGCCCTCACCCTGCTGCGCCTGGCCTTCGACCAGGGCCTCGCCGCCGCCACCGCACCCCGCTCGCTCCCTCCCGCGCGGGGGTGATCCGCGGGCGGCCCGGACAGCACACCGTGGAGCGGATCTGTGCCGTTCGGACCGCCCGGCCCAGGCACGACCCCTACGGCCCGCAGTCCAGCTCTTGGCCGATGGCCAGGGCGTGGTCGATGAGCCGGCAGATCTGGGGGAGGTCGGCGGCGAGGTCGCCCAGCACGGTGCCGGGTGCGGAGGCGGTGGCGGTGCCGATGGCGGCCACCGCGACCCGCTCGGCCGGGGTCAGGTCCACCGGTCCGGTGCCGGGCCGCTGGAGGGTGAAGTGCGCCGGGTCGAGTTCGTAGAGGAGTTCGCCCTCCAGCGGGCCGTCGCGGTCGGTCACGATCTCCCGGGACAGGATCCGCTCCACGGCCCGGGCGTAGCGCTGCAGGCACCGGCGGTTGCTCTCGTCGTCCTGGCGCTCGGCCAGCGTCCGGATCCACAGTGCGGCGCGCACGCCCGTCCCGGCCGCCTCGGCGATCGCCTCCCGCTCCGGGCCGTTCAGGCCGTCGTAGTCGGGTCCGTCGTCATCCGGCTCGCCGCCGAACAGGATCAGGTCGAGCGTGCTGCTGGTGGTGTTCACCCGTGCTCAACCCGTCCCGGCCGCCGCGAGTCACGGTCTGCCGGGACAACCTGCGGGACAAGGGGGCCGGTGGCCGGGGCTGGGCTGCGTCCGGCGGTTGATGGACAGTTCCAGCAGCATGCGGTGCGCCGGTGGACAGGCCGCGCAGAAGCCCGACAGAGCCACCCGGCCGGTGCGTTTCCCCTGGACATCGCCGCGTTCCCCCTGGACAAGCCGCCCGGCGCACCCGGAGCGGGTTGTGCCGGGCCGCAGCACTGTGCCGGTCCGCCTGCTGCCGGTTGTGGTGTCGGTCACGGACATACCGGGAGGACAAGGCCCCAAGCCGGGGCAATTCGGGCGGGACAACCGGGCGGGACAAGGGTGTTGTCCAGACGGCGGACAAGGGGGGCCGGTGCAGGGTCGGCCGCAGCCGGGCGAGCGCCCGGGCACCGGGGCCAGCCATCGCGCCTGCCGCGGCCCGCTACCTGACGGAAGGCCACCTCGATGTCCACCACCCCGCCCGTCCCGCCCGCCGTTGCGGCTCCCGACGGCGACGGCCAGGCCGAGGAGCACCTGCCGCCGCTGCCGTCCCACCTGGACAACGCCACCGCCGACCGCTCCACCGCCACCTCCACCGGCCACTCCGCGCCCCTGGCTGCCAAAGACGGCGTTTCCGCAGCTCAGAGGTCCCGGACAGGGGGGTCGCGGGCGGGCGACAACCCCTTGGTCCCTGCTGTCGAAGACAGCGGGGACCGGTGGCGGGCGAAGTCGACCGCGCCGGTGCGCCGCGGAGTCCTGATCGCCCTCGCCCTCCTCCAGCGGGCCACCGCCCGGGAGCTGTGGCACCTGGTCCTGCCCCACCAGAAGGCGGACAAGGCCACCCGCCAGGCCCTGGTCGACCTCGAAGCCGCCGGACGGATCCGCGAGGAGCTGCGCCTGCCGGACGGGCGCAAGCTGTGGTGCCTGACCCGCTCCGGCCACCGCGAAGCCACCGCCCTCCTCCCGGCCGGCACCCGGATCTCCGCACTGCGCCCCGAGAGGGACGGCCGTGCCGCGGCGTACTCCGATCACGCCCTGGACGTCGCCGCCATCGCCGGCCTGCTCGCCCGCGCCGGTTTTGGGCACCTGGAGGCGTTCACCACCGAGGTCGAACACGTCGTTCCCGGGCGCCGTTCGCTGTTCACCGACCTGGTGCTGCGCGATGCCGGTGCCGACGTTCCGCTGCTCCTGGTGGAGGTCGACCGCGACAACGAGAGCGCCGGCGAGCTCGCCGAGAAGCTCACCGGCTACCGCGCCTGGTGCGAGCTGCCCGCCAAGGGTGTCTTGAAGGCGAAGTTCGCCGAGTCGTTGCGCGCCCGGGGTGCCCGTACCCACGAGCTGCGGCTGTGGCGCGCCCGCTACCTGGCCACCGGCCGCGAGGGCCTGCCCCCCGTCGCCCTGGTCCTGGTGCCTGGCCGCAAGCGCCCGCGCCCCGGCAGCAAGCCGCCCACGGAGGAGGAGAAGCGCGAACGGGCCCGCCGCGACCACGAGCGGCTCATGGCCCGCGGCCGCCGCGTCGAAGCCGCCACCGAGGCCCTCTGGTCCCCGCTGCCGTACTGGGGCGACGACACTACCGCCCGCGACTACCACCGCGCCCTGCCGGTCGTCGCCACCACCCTGCCCCTGCTGCGTGCCCGCGGCGCCGACGCCGCGGTGTGGCGCCGCTTCGGCCGCCCCGGCTGGCACACCCTCACCCAGGCGCTCGACAACCCCGACGGCGACCAGCTCCTCGCTGCCCAGCGTGCGGCCGCCGAGCAGGCCCGCCGCGAACAGCAGGCCGCCGCCCGCGAAGCCGGCCGTCCGGCCTGCACCCGCTGCGCCCAGAGGTTCACCGACGAGCGGTGGGCGGAGAAGGCGCGGGCGTTCTGGGACGACGGGCTGTGCGGGTCCTGCCGCCAGGCCGACGCGGAACAGCGCGAGCGCCGTGAAGCCGAGGAAGCGGCCGAGCAGCAGCGCGCCGTCGACGCCGGGGCCGGCGGTCCCGGACGCCGTCGTACCTGGTGGCACCGAAGCTGACTGTCCCGCCGCCGAAGCCGCGGCCGCCGAGGCCAAGCGCACCGGTCCTGACCCGGCCCTTTTCCCGGGTACAGGCCGCTGACCTGCACCGGGGAGTTTCGGCACCCTCGCTGACCTGCGATGGGGAGTTTCACCCCGGGGCGGTGAGTTTCGCCCCGGGGCCGCCGGTGAGTTTCGCCCCAGCCGCCGGTGAGTTCCGCCTCGGACCCGGTGAGTTTCGGGCGTCGTCGCAGGTCAGCGGCCGGTTAGAACGGACTGCGGTACGCCGTCCGGGTGGCGGCGGGGTTCGGCACGGCTGCGTGGTGGGCAGAGCCTGCGACATGACGACACCCATCACCAGGCGCCGCCGTCGCCGCCGCCCGGTCGCGCCTGTCGTGCCCGCTCCCGCCGTTCCGGTGCGCGCCGGATGGCCGTCGGCCCCGATCCGGGCGGGCAGCGGGTGCTGCCGGACCTGGTCGAGCGAGCATCTGACCCCGGGCGGGGTGGTCGTCCGCACTACTTGGCACGAGCCGGCCTGCCGGGCCTGGGCCCGGCGGTGACCGCCGGCACGGTGGCCGAGCCGGTCCGGGTGCGGGTGTGCGCGGTGCTGGTCCACGACGGCCGCCTGGCCCTGATCCGCCGCCACCGTTTGGCCGGTGAGCAGCACTCGCTGCCCGGCGGCGTAGTTGAGGACGGTGAGGAGCCGGCCGACGCGCTGCGCCGGGAGCTCATCGAGGAGCTCGGCCTCGACCTGGCGGTGCTGCCCGCGCCGCCACAGCTGCGCTTCGTCCAGGACCAGGAGACCGAGCGGCCGGGCGAGAGCACGCCGTTCCGGCGCCGGCACCTGGTCTACGTCGCCCACCTGCCCGACCACCTGGCGCAGGCCGTCGCCGCGGTCGAGCAGGACGACCCCGACGAGACACCGGTGGTGTGGCTGCCGGTGGCCGACGCGGCCGCCCTGCACCTCTACCCGGACGTCGGCACCGTCCTCGGCCAAGCCGCCCGGCCCGACGCCACCGCGGACGGCCCGCTGCTGCTCCCGGCGATGACCACCACGTCCTACCAGTGGCGCTGACCAGCCGGACGAGGGCCGCGCCCGGTTCGCCGACCGCGGCTCCACCGCCGACCCGGGTGATGAGTTCCGCGCTGCCTGGGTCTCGGCGGGCCGCCGGGCTGACCGTCGATGCGGCCGCGTACGATCCGCGAGTGCCCGAGACCACCGACTTGCCGCCGACTTCGTGATGCCCGAAGTCGAGCCCTACGACCACGCCGACCCCCGCGCCGCACAGGACGCGGTGATCTGGTTCGGTGAGCAGATCGCCGCCCAGGCCCGCGTCCGCTTCCCCGCCGAGGACCAGTGGCTGGAGCGGGCGTGCTGGCCCGCCGACCCGCCCACCGTCCCCCTCGACCAGTTCGACGGCTCCTTCTGGCCGTCCGTCCTGGTCGAGCGCCAGGAGGAACTGCGCGCCATCGCCGCCCAGGCCTGGCTCGCCCCGAAACCGGCCGCCACAGCCGACGCCACCGCCTGACCCGGTCTCGGTACCCAGGAGCGCGCCGAACTCCTCAAGGCCGCCCGCGAGAGCCACGCCGAGATCCAGGCCCTCGCCGAGGACGTCCTGCGCCGGCACCTGGACGCGGCCCGGCCCGGCGCGGTGCCCACCGTCCGGGAGTGCGTGCGGGAGGCCGCCGCCGCCCGCACCCTGCGCAAGGCCGCCGAGGTTCTCGGCATCGACGACGAGGACTGACCCGAAGTCAGGGGCGGGCCGCGCGGTAGCCGACGAGGGTGTCGAGGGCGGTGTTCGCGGCCGCGCGCCGCTCGGCGGCGGTCATCAGCTCGCACTCGCGGTACATGCCGTTGGTGGTGGCGCCCAGGCCGGCGCGGGCCAGGCGGCGGAACTCCGGGCTGGCGTGGCCGGGTGCGCCCGGGTCGGTCAGCTCCGGCGGCATGTCGCCCACCAGTTCGATGATCGCCCCGCACGCCGTCGCCGCCTCGGTGGAGGACGCGGTGAGCCTGACCAGGAAGAAGCACGACGGTCACCTCTATGGAGACGGCCTGTACCGGATCGTGCGTGTCGAGGAGGAACGGCCGTGACCACCGGCGCCGACCGAGCGCCCATGCGGCTGGAGCTGGCCCCATGCGGCAGCCGGCCCGCGCCCGCCCACCGGGACCTGGGCCGGGCGGTCCTCGACTCGGCGCTGGTGCGCGGCGCGGTCTGGCTGAGCTGGTCCGGCCACGACGGCATCCGCACCCTCCACCATGGCGTCGGCCTGGCCCGCAGCTGGGTGGAGAAGGACGTCGACAGCCTTGAGAGCTGGGCCGCCCTGGTCGACGGACGGCTCGTCACCGCCCCCGGCCGCGACGGCCGCACCCACCCGGTTGTACACACCGAGTCGTGGGAAGCCGGAGCCACGCTCCACGCCGCCCTCGCCTACCCGGACGACGACCGGGGCACGGACGAGGACGAACTCGACGGCCCCGAGGACGGCCTGCTCGGCGAGATACGCACCCGAATCCGCCGCGAGGCCGCCGGCCTCGCCCCGGCCGCCATCGACCGGGCCGTCGCCGACGCCCGCACCGACCTGCGCACCGCCGACCGGTATGCCGACGCCGGAGACGAGAGCGCCTTCGCCCGCGCCGCGCTCGTCCACCAGGAGTGGCAGCGCATCCGCGGCGAGACCGCCGCCAGCGGCCGCGAGGCCTACGACCGCGACCTCGGCCCGCACCGCGCCCAGACCGCGGCCCGCCACCGGCGCGACGTCGCGCAGTGCGCCGCCGAGGCCACCCACGACGCCCGCTAGTGCTCTGACCGAGAAGGTTCGCCGGGGTGAGTGCGATCAGTCGGATCGGGCTGCTTGCCACGTCCACGAGGTTCGGCGGGAAAGACCCT